>NZ_JAGJEK010000050.1:0-3528 GCF_018101015.1 Pseudoalteromonas sp. MMG005
CATTGAAGCGACAGGTATTAGCACCACGGCAAATTTTTTTACAATGGGTGGCAACTCGATCAATATAATCAAGCTGCTTTCGATGATAAAAAAATCAGGATATGAAGTATCGTTACGTGATATTTATAACAATCCTTCTATAAAGAGTTTAAGCCCTTATTTACAAACCGGCGTTACACCATTTGCAAGTACGGCAAAGCTCACCCAAGCATACATGTTGCCTGGTAATCGCAGTTGGTATTTCGATGGCCGGACTAGGGATTTAGAGCAGTGGGGTGTGAGTTATGAGTTAGCAATCAATGATACATCAAACCTTGTAGATGTGTTTGAACAAGCCATTGCTACGCTATTAACTTTACATGAGGGTTTGAGGGCGCACATCATTAAACATGAAGACACTTATCAAGAAGCCTTAGGTCGTTTAAATGTTGAAGACTATTTATGTAAAAAGAATTTATCTGAGTGTAATGTAAGTCAGATTGACGCGCAGATTAGCGTATTCAAAAATAGCCTCGATATGTCTAAATCAATGATTAAGTTTCTATATTGCGATTTGGGTGAAGATAGCAGCGACCGGATCATTGTACTACTTCACCACTTTCTATTTGACCAGTACTCAGTCAATATTGTGCTAAGAGACTTTATGGTTATATTTAGCGAGTTGGAGCAAGGTAGGCCTTTTGAAACAGCAGCGATAGGGGGTGGCTTTAGTCAATGGGTTCGAGCGAATGCGACTTGGTTGAATTCTAAAGAGGCTGTACGCAATATTCGTTATTGGGAGAGTAAAAAAGGCAGAGTCAGTATAAGCCTACCGACTGACTATGAGTTTTCTGATGCGGTAAATACGATTGGTAATAATATCAAGTATGTTGAAACCCTATCACCCATAGACACAAATAAAATAGCCGAATTTTCTAAATCGCTAGCATGTGATGAGTTTGATGTGATTATTGCAGCTATGTCAGAAACCATCTCAGACTGGATTGATCATCCATCATTTTATTTTGAATTGGTTGTTTTTGGACGAGATTTGTATCAAGAGTTAGATTTATCTGAAGCTGTGGGATGGATGAACGAATTTGTGCCAGTACACATTAATATAGACCCATTAAGTGCCCGAGAAGAAGCGGTTTTAAATGTCAAATCTTCGATGCAAGAAGCAAAAAATTATGCAAGAGGTTTCAATTTATTAAAGTATAAGCCGATTGATATATTGCCTGAACATGATATTTCAAATCTAGACAAGCCTGAATTTGCAATAAATTATGTACCTAGAAACTTAGTTGCACCGGTCCCATTTAATGGTAATACTAATCTCTCTCTGCTAGGTGTAGAGGAAATGATAGGTGAGAAGCGCGAGGCAGTTCATAAAATCAGTTGTCAAATTCAGTACTCTCAAGATCAATTAGAGTTGCATTGGCACTTCGGGCGTAAAATTTACCACTTGGATACGATTAAGGCGTTATCAAAAACGTGTGTTCGGAAATTACTGAATACAGATAATGATTAACAGGCCCATATATTCACAATGTGGTCGTTATGAGAAATAAAGACTAATTAGCTTTATCTGTGCTTGGTTTTCTTTATGTTGGCTCAATGATAAAAGTGAAAACAATAACCTTTCATATTGATATGAAGATAACCCAGCGATAGAAAAACTGAAAAATAACAAGCAAAAAAGGATATTTTAATGAATGCAAATCAAGGTATCAGCATTATTATTCCAACGTATAACAGTAGGGATATTTTAAAAAGAACACTAGATTCATTGGTTGATCAGTACTTATCAAAAGATAAATATGAAGTGTTGATCATCGATGATGGTTCATCAGATGATACGCGGTCTATGGTAGAACCCTATAAAAGCATCATCAATGTCAGCTATTTTTATCAGCAAGACAGTGGCTTCAGAGTCGCCAAAGCAAGAAACATAGGAATAGACAGTGCGATATTCAATCGCATTTTATTCTTTGATGCTGGCATGTTGGCTTCACCTATGTTGTTACAAAAACATTATGTATCGAGTTTGAGTAATAGCAGCGGTGTTACAATTGGAATGTCTTATGGTATTAATGAGTTTACTACCGAAAATAGCGAAGATTTAGTGGGTATTTTAGAGAAAAACAGTGTGGCGGATGCTTTTTCAGTCATGAAACAGAACACGCAGTTGTTTGATTGTAGGTATGAGTATTTAAAATCAATTAATTTTGAAATTAATACAGTGACCGTTCCTTGGATCCTCTGTTGGACCAGTCATTTATCATGCTCAACTGAAATCATTAGAGAGTTAGGTGGGTTTGATGAGTATTTCAGTTCTTGGGGAGGAGAAGATGTGGAGCTTGGGATTCGATTATATCAATTTGGTTGCAAGTTCCAATTAATGGATAGTTTCGAATCTATTCACTATCCACATTATAAAGATGGTGAGAAAAGAAAAGAAACAGCAAAGCACAATATTGACTATATAGATAAAAAGCACAATTTACATGCAACTAAGTTGATGAAAAATCATGGCTGGCAAGAGGTAATCCGGTTAGCGTAACGTGAATGATTGGAGCAGGCCATATTTAAAAATCGCCTGCTTACGCTATAAATGAACCCACGTCTTGGTAATATCACCTCACATCAGCTTCAAAAGGGTATTGCTTTTTAAATTAAATTAGCGGTAAACTAAGAAGTACTCGCTTTAATGTCAATATTGTTTCCTACGCAATTGTGTAGAATCTTAGTCCAATGGATGACTTTTGCTATTGGTTTATCGGGTAAACACTATTGGTGCGAAGAGCAGATAAAAAATCATGCTAACCCAAACTATATCTTGATGTTGTACGTAAGGGGATCATGTCTAATAGGATTGTTATCAAAAATTGATGATATTTTGAGAAGTAAAAAAAGCGATGTTTATTGTCGTCAAGGGCGTTAAATATAAATATCGGTGATTTATAATTTATTCAAACATGACTAAAGCGACCATAAGAGTGGCATAAGGTGAGTCATAAGTTGATGCAATTAGATATCAGTTAAATGCTAGGTTCCTATAAAGTGGTTGTTGTTTATTGAATAGAATAAGAACGTACAAAAATCGAAACAAGGCAACCGTTGTGCGTATTTTGGCATTATTGCTTTTGTGACGCTTTGTTTAGTCGATGTTATTACAACAGTTCACATTAATTTATGGGTATGAGAAATTGAAAGAGGGTAAATGAGCAAGTTAAGCTTTCGCCGAGAAGACTTAAAAGCATGCTCATTATTTTTTTAGTTATTGGAATTTACGTGGCAGCTGCGACATATCGCAACGGATAGGATGAGCGTCACAACACATTATTATAGATGTAATATCACGATTAAGTTTTGTTCGCAGTGTGGGTAACCGTCATTAAGAATAGGGCTATTTTAAATATTAAGGGTAGAGTTTCAGTGGAAAATATTAAAGACTTGATAGCGGAGTGTTCAGAGGCGCTATTCTCATTTGAAGTAGTTGATAATGATCAATTAAAGGTAGGCTTTGATAGTGAGCAGCCAGACCCT
>NZ_JAGJEK010000051.1:0-3067 GCF_018101015.1 Pseudoalteromonas sp. MMG005
AAGATGAGATTTGACAAGCTCTATGAGCGCTTCATGATCTCGATACTCTGATAATGCTACTATATAGAGTACTAACTGAGCACTGGCATTTTCTAACTCGATCACTTTAGCTACCGCTTGTTCAATTTGGCCAAGCTGCTTTGCTAATACTTCAATCTCCGCAGTTTCAATTCGATAACCTCGCAGCTTTACCTGATCATCAGCTCGACCAATAAAAGTATAATTCCCGTCAGCAAGTTGACGCATAAGATCACCGCTGCGATACACCCTTTGTCCCTGCCAACTGACAAACTTATCGTCGGTCAATTCTCGTTGTCGCACATAACCCTTGGCAACGCCGGCACCTGCAATATATAACTCACCAATTCCACCTTGTGGTGTACGCTGTTGATGACGATCAAGTATATATAAATGTGTATTGTCAATTGCCCGACCAATCGGAACAGGTAATTCATGATCTTCTTTTTGATCTGGGTAAATGGGGTAGTCACTACACCCTACAACTGTCTCCGAAGGGCCATATTCATTAATAAACGTTGAATTTGGTAACCATGCTTGGCACTGACTCAACAACTGACCAGTAAATTGCTCCCCCCCTATAACCAATGTATGTTGCGAATTAATAATATGACCTTTATTTAGAGCACATAAAGCCTGTAAATGGGCTGGGGTAACTTTAAATAAAGAAGCGCTATGCGTACATAAACACTGGTACAAGTCATCTAATGTATTGTCCTCAAAAAGAACAGTGACTGTTTTACCACAGATAAGCGGGGTTAATAAGCTGGTTAAAGTTGCATCAAAACTCAAGGTAGAGCTTACTATAGATTGACCAATTACTGTATTTAGATAGCGTTTTTGCGCATATTTCAAATAGTTAGTTAATCCTCGATGCAATACTTCTATTCCCTTTGGCGTCCCTGTAGAACCAGAAGTATGAATAATATACGCCACCGGATTAGTTGGCGTATTTAGCATGACAGTACGACTGACTTTTTTATAGCTATTAACACAGATCAAGCTGATATTCTCAGCATTGAGGTTTTGTTGCCATTGCGGTGAAGTTAATACTGCTGCAACCGAGGCATTTTCTACTATGGTTGCTAAGCGCTGTTGAGGGTAACTAGGTTCCATAGGAACATAAGTCATATCTGCACGCAAAACAGCCAAAACAGTGCTCAATAAAATTTCACTGCGTCCTAGACAAATACCTATGCAAGCATGACGAGGGTAATAAACAGTTAAATAGCTTGCGAGCTCATCCGCCTGTCGCATAAGCTCAGCATAAGTCTGTATGGTTTGCCCACACTTTAGGGCTATACTATCTGGCGATTTGATGGCTTGTTGATAAATGAGAGCGTCAATACGCGTATCAGCGATATCGCTGTGAACTTCACTAAACCGCACATTTGATTTGCCCTGTGATGTAGAGCCAAGATCACTGAGTAAATCATCCTCATGATTGATCTCCGTAATTCCTTTAAGTATCCCTTGATACTGCTTTAACATCGCATTGGCAGTGTCATACTCAAACAAACTAGAATCAAATTGTAGCGTTAACATTGCGTTACCACTATTTAACTGTACAGCGAATTCTAAATCATATTTACAGCTGAGTGCTTCGACAGATAAAAAATCGACATCCAAATCTGATATCGACAGTTCCGTTGACTCAGTGTTATTCATATTGAGCATTATCTGGAACAAAGGCGTGTACTGTGTCGAGCGTCCTTGGCAGCACGTATCTACAATTTGTTCAAAGGGAACGTCTTGATTATCTTGGGCTGCGAGGTTTACACTGCGAATATGCGCAAAAAAATCTGCCACTGTGCGATTCCTAGTATCACTACGAAGCACCAATGTATTCACAAAAAACCCTATCAATGGTTCTAGCTCTTGACGTGTTCGGTTCGCAACCGGCGTTCCTATGACAATATCGTGTTCGTAGCTATATTTTGACAATAGTAAACTCAGTGCACCATGGCACAGCATAAATGGAGTAATATTGAAACGTTTAGCGACATTATTTATAGCCTCAGTAAGTGACGGTTCTAATTGCAATCGCGCACGCTTTCCTTTATTTGACTTAATCCCTTGTCGTGAATAGTCCAACGGTATTTGATGAACACTCGGCAGATCACTCAGCTGCTGTTGCCAGTATGCCAATTGCTGGATTATTTGCGATTGCATATCACTTTGATGCTGCCAATGAGCATAATCTCGGTATTGCACAGAAAGTGGTACTAAACAAGCATCCTCTTGATTTTTCAAAGAGCTATACAACATGCTGAATTCGTTAACCAATATGCCTAAGGACCAAGCATCAGAAGCAATGTGGTGCATAGTTAAAACAATCGCCACATCCTCATGTGCCAAATGAACACAAGTCACTCGTAGCAATAGATCATGGGCTAAATCAAAGCATGCATTATGTGTTGTTTTTATTTCTTGCTCTAACGCTTTATTTCGTGGCTCACCAGTGAGATCTTTTAGCGTCACTTGACGAATGCTAAATGGATGGTGATCATTTACTCGTTGAGAAACTTCACCATCAGCATTTTTTACAAATACAGAGCGGAGTACTTCATGACGCGCAATGATCTGGGAAAATGCTTGCTGAGCAATGTCTAAATTAAACTTCCCACACACGCGTAACGCCGATGTGATGTGATATTCCGTGCTCCCCTGATTCATATTATCGATAAACCACAAGCGCTGCTGAGCATAAGATAGCTTATAAGTTTGTGACTCAATTTGCTGCGGCAATATCTCCGATACAATAGTAAAATCAGTGTGCTTATCTAGATACTTCGCTATTTCATAAATACTCTGCGCGGTAAAAATGGTTTGCAATGATATAGTTTTAGTAAAGGTTTTTTTTATCGCTGCCTGCATTTTTACTGCTCGTAGAGAATGTCCACCTTGCGTAAAAAAGCTAACTCGAGTGTCGATTGTCGCTTCTGCTTGATTGAGGATCTGACTCCAAATAGTCAACAGTTGCGCCTCAGTTTGCGTTGCTGGTTGATTTTTATTGGCTGTTTTCTCGGGTAAGGCGGTGACTTTTAAT
>NZ_JAGJEK010000052.1:0-2998 GCF_018101015.1 Pseudoalteromonas sp. MMG005
TTGTGGCTCTCGCTTTAAAACTTCACACCATAAGCTCACCAACGCCTGCTCTAATGCTCCCTCCGGCGCTGCATATTCTGCTTTCGCATGCCCCGTGACACCCGGTAACCTCCCCTTGTCTAATTTACCATTCGCTGTTAATGGCATCTTATCCAAACGCTGCCATTGACTTGGTATCATATACTCCGCCAATCGCTCCTTTAATATCTGCTCTAAGTCCCCAAAGTAAGCACCTTCATCTTCTACTTCCTCTGCTGCCACCACATACCCAACTAGCTCTGCCTCTGCGCCTACTCCATGTACCAGCACTGCCGCTTGCCTTACCTGTGACTGCTCTCGCAACACACTGCTTATCTCTCCCAGCTCTACACGGTATCCTCGCAGCTTCACTTGGTCATCCTTTCTCCCTAAAAACTGCAATGCGCCCGACCCTAGCCGTCGAACCCTATCTCCCGTTCTGTATAACCGCTCCCCCCCTAACCAAGGCACATAAACAAAAGCTGCCGCCGTCTTCTGTTCGTCATTAACATACCCTTTCGCCACACAAGGACCCCCAACATATAACTCCCCAACCCCTGAGCTAACTTGCTGTTGCCCTCCTTCGTCTACAACATATAATCCTGTATTTGCCATCGGATGCCCTATCGGCACTATCTCGCTCGCCCTGAGCCCTTTGTCCAAATTGTGCGTAACATCATACAAACTACAGCCCACTACCGTTTCCGTCGGACCATAATGGTTATATATCTGACTGTGTACAAATGTCTCCTGCAAACGCTCCGCTAGCTCAACCGTCAGAGCTTCCCCTCCTATCACCAACACATGCTCTGCTTCTACCCTATATCCTTCCAATAACAGTAACAACGCTTCGGCATGCATCGGCGTCATACGATATAACTGTGCCTCATCTGTCTCTTTTAAATGCGCTGCACAACTTGGTAATTCTTGCCCCCAAGGAGCCAATCTCACACTGCCTCCTGCCAACAGCGGCAAATATAAACTCGGCACCCCTATGTCAAACGCATGTGATGTCACTACATAGCTACCCGCTAAGTGCGCTCCATAATACTGCTTTAACCCATAGCCACAGTAATCACTCAACCCTCGATGACTTATCTCTACCCCTTTGGGTTTTCCCGTTGACCCTGAGGTATAAATAACATACGCACTCTCTTCTAAGTCATATTCAATCTCTGGGGTATCATCCTCATACTCCGACAAATCCCATGTCTGTTCATCCAACATCAGTACATCTATCCCTGAAATTGGCAATGTGTCTAACAGACTCGCTGATACCAATACTTGCGTCACACCCGCATCTGCAAAAATATCTGCTAAGCGCGCTTTTTGGCTCTGCGGACTCAAGGGGATATAACTCGCGCCCGCTGTCATCACTCCCAGCATCCCTACCAGCAATGAAACATCTCTATCCAATACCAAAGCAACTCGCTCTCCTACCCCTATCTCTTGCTCTTGTAGGTAGTGGGCCAGTTGATTCACTCGCTTATGCAACTGCGCATAGCTCAATGATTGCCGCTTATCTGTTACCGCTATTCGCTGCGGCGTCTTCTGCGCTTGTGCGGCAAACTGCGCCATCACACTGTCCGTTCGACGATGGTCACACGCTACACCTTGGCTCCTTGCTATCAGTGCCTGCTCTGCTTTATCATCATATAACCTCAACGCGCCAATAGCCGTGCTTGGTGCTGCTACAATTGCATCTAACACATGCTCAAAACACCGCGCATACTCCGTTATCGTCGACTCTAAAAACAAGCTCTTCTGGTAACGCCAATGACATACCAGCTCATCTTCCCCTTCTGAGCACGTCAGGTCTAAATCAAAACGGACTTGTTCTTGACCCTGAGCCAATGGGGTTAATGTCGCATCACCCAAGGTTAATGCTTCATCTTCACTGCTTCTATGGTTCTGTAAGACTAATTTAACCTGACATACTGGGTTATAAGCCAAGCTTCGCTCTGGGTTTAACGCTTCAACTAGCAACTCAAATGGCAATGCTTGATGCTGATAATCCGCTAGCGTGTCTGTTTTTACCTGTGTCAGTAAAGTGGTAAATGACTCCGTCAAATCTACTTGAGTACGGCTAACCAATGTATTAATAAAAAAGCCAATCAAAGGGGCCAGCTCACTTTCACTGCGCCCTGCTGTCGGTACGCCTAGTACAATATCCAACTCGCCACTTAAGCGACTTAATAACACCGACAGTGCCCCTTGCAGTACCATAAACAAGGTAACCCCTTGCGCTTGGGCTAACGCTTTTAATCCTGCTAATCCCTTCCCGTTAACCGTGCCACGCACATACCCCGATGTAAAATCTTGCTTCGCTGGCCGAGGCTTATCTAAAGGTAATGCATGTAAACTCGGCACACCCGCTAAACGTGCTTGCCAATACGTTAATAACTGCGCTCGTGTATCTTCTCCCAATTGTGTTTGTTGCCAATGGGCATAATCGCCGTATTGAATCGCCAACGTGGGTACCTGTGCCGGCTCCCCTGTTAACGCTGCTTGATAAAACGCATTGAATTCTTTAATCAACAGCTGCATCGACCAGCCATCTGAGGCTATATGGTGCAACGTAAACAACAACACGTGTCGCTTCGCTGACAATACCAAAATTTTAGCCCGCAGCATCAAATCACTGCTTAAATCAAACGCTGCCAGCGCCATCTCATCGATATGTTGTTGTATCACTTGTGGCTGTACTGTACTTGATGTGAATGTTTCCACCTCTAATGGTACTGGTCGCGATGGCATTACCCGTTGGTAACATGCTCCCTCGATCTCTTCAAAGCAGGTTCTCAGTACCTCATGACGCGCCACTATTTGGTCGATACTACATTGCAAGGCCTCTATCTCTAATGGTCCTTGGCACTCCAGCGCCGCCGCAACATTATAATGCTGGCTACCTTCTAATTTATCTACCAACCACAATCGTTGTTGTGAAAATGACGCTTTAATAGCCCCACTGCGATCTATC
>NZ_JAGJEK010000053.1:0-2988 GCF_018101015.1 Pseudoalteromonas sp. MMG005
CCCCCCTATTCGTGCCAAACTTGGCGCATTATACTTCCCAGCCCCCCCTTCCAAGCGAATGCTTAACCCTTCAGATACATGCGCAACAACCGCTAACTCATAGTTTGTTCCCTCTGTCGTATCCGCTGCCGTAACAACCAATCCTCCTTGTGCTCCTTCATGACTTAACTGTTCATCTACCGGGTAATTCTCAAAAACAAACACACTATTAAATAATTGCTCACCCAATGACCCCTGCTTTTGTATTTCATATAACGGGTAATAGCTGTGTGACTCTCGTGCCACTTGCTGGGCATGCTGTGCGCCCAATAGTGTGGTGACGTCCCCTGCTGGCATGCCCTCTAGCACCACCGGGACTGTATTTATAAACAGCCCCAAGATTGACTCTACACCAGCTAAACCCGCCGGACGCCCTGATGTCACTGACCCAAACACCACCGACTCTTGATTGCCATAACGTTGTAATAACAACCCCCAAGCCGTTTGCACCACTATATTTAACGTCGTATGCGCGCGCGCTGCCAATTGCTGTAACGCCGCTGTTTCATCCTCACTAAACTCTATCCTATGCTCAACCCCCACATCACACGCCACACCTTCATTTGGTGGTAACTGTGTATGACTGGTGACATTCTCTAACACCGTTTGCCAATACAGCTCTGTTGCCTTGTTATCTTGCTCACTCAACCACTGCGCATAATCACGATAACTATGCTGTGGCTCCTCCAACATTGCTTGCTGCGTCATTATCGCGCTATAACATTCATTAATCTCTTTAAACACCAATGGGATACACCAACCATCCAACAATGCATGGTGATAACTCCATATCAGACTGTGTTCTTCCCCTAACTTAAATAAACTACACCGCATTAAAGGCGCCACATGACTCTCAAACCCTTGCCGTTTATCCGCACATTGAAACGTCTCTAAATAGCGCTCTTGCTCTTCTGCCAATAATTGACTTAAATCTTCTTCATGCCAAGGCAGCACTGCTGCCTTCGCTACCAATTGATGCGCATTCCCTTCTTCAATACCCACAAAAGCCGTTCTAAAAATATGGTGCCGACGCACCACCTCTGCCCACGCCGCTTTAAATGACGCAACATCTAGCTGTTTAAAACTAATTCTCGTTTGTGTAACATAACTTCCTGCTTCTAATAAACTATGAAACAACAAGCCTTGTTGCATCCCCGTAGCTGGATACAAGTCTGCTATATCCTTGTTTTCTTGCCATCTCAATAACGTCTCTGTTGTTACCTGTGCCAGTGCAAAATCACTCGGAGTATAAGGCCCTTCACCTCGATGTTCACAATGTACTATGATGTCTTTCAACGCCTGCTCATACGCTTGCATTAATTGCGTTAAACGCTCTGTACTATAGCGCCCACTATCATAATTAAGAGTGAAATTCAGACTACCAAAGACCACCTTGCCATTGAGCACTAATTCATCACTGTCGATCCGCGCCGCACTGATATGCTGACCACTGCTTTCTTGTGCCACTGCGAATGCCCCCGCCTCCGACACACTTTGGTCAAACTGCCCTAAATAATTAAACTGCAAGGCCGGCGTCTTCACTTTTGCCAGCATCGGCTCCCCTGTGAGGTACTTTAAAACCCCATACCCTATCCCTGCACTGGGCACTTGCCGGTATTGCTCTTTCACCGCCATCACCACCGCCCCAACTTCTGCACTATGCGTGCACCTCAGGTGCAGTGGATATAAACTCGTAAACCATCCTACCGTCTGACTCAAATCTATTGTGCCATCTAAACTTTCTCGGCCATGCCCTTCCAATGTCACTGATAACGACTCAGCGCCACTGCTTCGCTGATGCGCTAACCACAAACCCGCCAACAGTATTTCGTTAACCTGTGTCCGATAGCTATGGGGGACCTTGCTTAATAATGCCTGCGTTTGTGCCTCACTCAGTGCTAACTGTACTTGCTGTCGATGACCACTGGCTTGTCCATCCAATTGACCGTAATGCGCTAACCAACTATGACTCTCACTGCTATTGACCCAATGCGCCATTTGCGCTTGTAGTTCATCACTAACACTATACGCATGGAGGTATTCACTCCATTGTTGATAACTGTTGGTTTTCTGTGCTAGCTGTAGTCGCTCCCCCCCTTGATATTGCTGATATAATCGAGCAATATCTGCTAGCAAAATACGCCAAGATACGCCATCAACAACTAAATGGTGTATCACCAATAATAAGCGCCCTTTACCCTGTCCGTGATGAAAATACACGAAGCGTAATAATTCACCCGTACTCGGAGACAAACTGCGTTGCACCTGCTCTGCCGCTGCTGTTAGGCTATCCGCCTCACCATCCCATGCTTGTATTGAGGTGCACTTCGCAGCGTCAACTTCTGCTACTCGCTGATGCTGTCCTCGCCATTGAGTATCAACCTTAGTAAACCGCAAGCGTAAGGCGTCATGCCGAGTGAGTAATGCAGTCACTATCGGTGCCAAACACGTATCATCAAATAATTCTGGGGTTTCTAATAACACCGATTGGTTAAAGTGCTCTAGTGCCGTTTCGTCACTGAAAAAAGCATGATGTATCGGTAATAATGCCATCTCTGATGTTACTTCGTCTTGCACCACCGTGTGCGTTTTACTGTATTTGACCTGCGTGGCCAGTGTCATAATCGTTTGGTGCTGAAATAAATCCTTTACACTAAAGTAAAGCCCTTGCTCCGCAGCGCGAGATACCAACTGGATAGACAAAATAGAATCGCCCCCTAGGGCAAAGAAGTTCGCATCACAGCTAAGCTCTGCCAAAGGTCGCTTCAATAACTCAGCCCATATTTCTTGTAGTTGCTTTTCAGTTGCTGTGTATGCAGCTCGGTAACTGTGCGTATGTTGCTCAGGGACAGGTAATGCCCTTTTATCGACTTTACCATTCGCCGTTAACGGCAGCTGTGCTAACACCATAAACTGGTTGGGAACCATGTAATCTGGCAACTGTGAACT
>NZ_JAGJEK010000054.1:0-2988 GCF_018101015.1 Pseudoalteromonas sp. MMG005
CAATTGAGTGTCACGAGTAACTTTTTTAGTTTAGGGGGCAACTCCTTGTTAGCTGTGAAGCTGAGTGCGTTGACAAAACGTCAGCTTAACGTGGAAGTTGCTTTGGTTGATTTGTTTACTAATCCCAGCATTCGCCAATTTGCACGCTGGTTGCAAAAACGAAATGGTCCAGCCACAGAATTATACCCAGAAAAAATATTGCCGATAGGAAATCGCAGTCACGCACCATTAACGTTTGCTCAGCAACGATTATGGTTTATTGATACTATGCAAGGAGGATCTCACGCCTACAATATTTCACGGGCACTCGTACTGAAAGGGCTGGTAGATATTTCGGTATTACAGCGTGTTTTTACAACACTCATAACCCGGCATGCGATATTTAGAACGGTATATCAAACAGAAAATGAACAAGCCGTGCAAGTGATCCAAGATGTCCACGCGGTGGACTTTCATATTGAGCACGTTGACCTTACTCATTTAGCTGTAGCCCAGTGCAAGCGTGAAATAGCACAGCATATAGAGCAGCATCAGCAATATATTTTTGATCTTAAAACGGATGTTATGCTCAAAGTCAGTTTTCTAACTTGTTCGCCAGTTCAAGGGGTACTTTTAGTTAATATTCCGCATATCGCTACTGATGGCTGGTCAATGGATATATTGACTCATGAATGCTTTACGCTTTACGAAGCATACATTAAAAAGCAAGCTAATCCTTTACCAGTTTTAACGTTGCAATATGCCGATTATGCACAGTGGCAAAATAAATATCTAACAAGTAATGCATTAGATGCTCATTGGCAATATTGGCAACAACATTTGGCAGGGGCACCGAAAGTACATAGTCTACCGTTGGATTACAATCGCCCAACAGATAAAAATTACGTTGGTGCGAAGGTTTCTGAGCAACTAACAATGGATATAAGTCAATCACTATTGTTATTAGTACAACATTTTGAGCTGACGCCATTTATGTTATCTCATGCGTTATTGGCACTAGTACTATCTCGTCATAGTGGCAGTCATGATATTGTGTTAGGTATGCCGATAGCCAATCGCCAGCAAACTGAACTAGATGCGGTGGTCGGTTTATTTGTCAATACACTGGTATTGAGAATTGATACGGATCATGACGATTTAGCCAATTATTTAGCACATGTGAAGGCGGTACACCTTGAGGCGCAACAGCATCAAGATATGCCTTTTGAAAAACTGGTAGATAGGCTTGATGTAGAACGAACGGCTGCCCATACCCCATTATTCCAAATATTATTGGCAACACAAAATAATTTTTCAACGACTCCTATACCGCAAAGTAGTACTTTGGAAATTGAAAAGATCGCCAATGAAGCAATCACCGCTAAGTTTGACCTTGATGTTAATATTAGCATGCATCAGCAAGGGGTTGATATTGACTGGACATACGACACTGCAATATTTAATCGCGAGCGTATTGAGTATTTCAATCAGCATTTATGTCAATTATTGTACACACTAGCTAATTGTGCTGTTACACAGCCTATTTCGCTAAATGAATTGCAAATGTTAAATAGCCAAGAACGAGGAGCGCAATTAAGGTTTGCAACCGGTGATACAAAACAGTATCCACTTGAATGTGGTTTGCATACGTTATTTGAACAACGAGTAGATCAAGACCCAAATGCAGTGGCTATCCAAACGAGCGGTACGCAGCTAACGTATTTAGAATTGAATACCAGAGCCAACGCACTGGCTGCTTTCTTACAAGAGCAGCATCATATATCGACGGGACAAACAATTGCAGTGTGTTTAGAACGTTCAGAAACACTGCTTATTGCAGTGCTTGCGATTTTAAAAACAGGAGGGGCATATTTAACGATTGACCCAAGTTATCCAGACCCCAGAATTACCCATATTTTGACAGATTCAGGTACCGCACTATTATTGACTGAAAATCAGTACCAGAGTCGGTTATCTCATTTTGGTGGTACGCAGATATGTTTAGACTCAATGCAAAATTTGCATCACTACAGTGATGCAAATCTACCTAAGTCATCAAGCTTTACCACCAATTCTACGGCGTATGTAGTTTACACATCAGGCACGAGCGGTAAGCCAAAAGGCGTTCAAATTGCGCATACTGGAGCGGTCAACTTTGCTTGCTATCTTGGTCAAAAGTTTCAGATCAATCGTGATAGCAAAGTATTGCAATTGGCCTCTATCGGGTTTGATGCGTTTACGTTGGAATGGATGTGGGCGCTGATCAATGGTGGTGCATTGTGTATTAGCTCTGAGGACGATAAGTTTGATCCGATGAAAATGGCGAGCTATTTACAACATCAAGAGATCACACATGCTTTAATAACCCCTGCATACTTGCAACATCTACCTTTTCATCAAGATTATCATTTTCAGGCATTGATGGTGGGTGGTGAGGCTTGTGATGCTACGCTAGCAAATCAATGGGCGCAATGTTACCCCATGTATAATGCATACGGGCCATCGGAAGCATCGATTTGTTGCACAGTTTCTAAATTAAAGCCAGATACTGCTATTTCTATTGGTAAGCCAATTGACAATGTTCAAGTTTATGTACTTGATTGTGAAAAGCAATTACTCCCTACTGGCGCGATTGGTGAGCTTTATATTGCGGGTGTCGGTGTAGGTAAAGGGTACATCAACCAATCAAAACTAACAGCAAGTCGGTTTGTAATAAACCCATTTTCAGATAATGATGGCAATCTTTTATACCGCACGGGCGATCTGGCGCGTTATACCACAAATGGACAGCTTGAATACTTAGGGCGAATTGACGAGCAAGTAAAAATTCGAGGTTATCGCGTTGAGTTGGCGGAAATAGAGCAGCAATTGACGCAGAGTGCACTTATTAGGCAAGCTGCGGTCACCTGTTGTGGTGAAGGCAGTCACAAGTTTTTGGTGGCATACGTTAGTTTAGAATTATCAGAGATGTCAGCTGATGATATACCATCAACTTTAAGTGCTTTTTTA
>NZ_JAGJEK010000055.1:0-2933 GCF_018101015.1 Pseudoalteromonas sp. MMG005
TAACTTCTGTCGCTTAAACCACTTTGGCGTTGTATGGTTAAGCCTCACGGGTAATTAGTACTGGTTAGCTTAACATGTCACCATGCTTCCACACCCAGCCTATCAACGTTGTAGTCTCCAACGGCCCTTCAGAGAGCTTATAGCTCTAGTGAGAACTCATCTCGAGGCCTGCTTCGCGCTTAGATGCTTTCAGCGCTTATCAGTTCCGAACGTAGCTACCGGGCAATGCCATTGGCATGACAACCCGAACACCAGCGGTTCGTTCACTCCGGTCCTCTCGTACTAGGAGCAACCCCTCTCAATTCTCAAACGCCCACGGCAGATAGGGACCGAACTGTCTCACGACGTTCTAAACCCAGCTCGCGTACCACTTTAAATGGCGAACAGCCATACCCTTGGGACCGACTTCAGCCCCAGGATGTGATGAGCCGACATCGAGGTGCCAAACACCGCCGTCGATATGAACTCTTGGGCGGTATCAGCCTGTTATCCCCGGAGTACCTTTTATCCGTTGAGCGATGGCCCTTCCATTCAGAACCACCGGATCACTATGACCTACTTTCGTACCTGCTCGACGTGTCTGTCTCGCAGTTAAGCTGGCTTCTACCATTACACTAACCGTACGATGTCCGACCGTACTTAGCCAACCTTCGTGCTCCTCCGTTACTCTTTGGGAGGAGACCGCCCCAGTCAAACTACCCACCAGGCACTGTCCGCAATCCCGATTAGGGACCTACGTTAGAACATCAAAACTACAAGGGTGGTATTTCAAGGTTGACTCCACACAATCTAGCGACTGTGCTTCTAAGTCTCCCACCTATCCTACACATGTAGGTTCAATGTTCAGTGCCAAGCTGTAGTAAAGGTTCACGGGGTCTTTCCGTCTAGCCGCGGGTACACAGCATCTTCACTGCGATTTCAATTTCACTGAGTCTCGGGTGGAGACAGCGTGGCCATGGTTACACCATTCGTGCAGGTCGGAACTTACCCGACAAGGAATTTCGCTACCTTAGGACCGTTATAGTTACGGCCGCCGTTTACCGGGGCTTCGATCAAGAGCTTCGACCTAAGTCTAACCCCATCAATTAACCTTCCGGCACCGGGCAGGTGTCACACCGTATACGTCATCTTACGATTTTGCACAGTGCTGTGTTTTTAATAAACAGTCCCAGCCACCTGGTCACTGCGGCTCTCAATCGCTTAAGGAGTAAATCCCATCACAATCAAGAGCGTACCTTCTCCCGAAGTTACGGTACAATTTTGCCTAGTTCCTTCACCCGAGTTCTCTCAAGCGCCTTAGTATTCTCTACCTGACCACCTGTGTCGGTTTGGGGTACGATTCGAAATAATCTGAAGCTTAGAGGCTTTTCCTGGAAGTAGGGCATCAGCAACTTCACTACCGTGGTAGCTCGTCTCGTGTCTCAGCCTAACAACGACCCGGATTTACCTAAGTCATTAGCCTACTCACTTTCACATGGACAACCAACGCCATGCTTGCTTAGCCTGCTCCGTCCCCCCATCGCAATTATTCCAAGTACAGAAATATTAATCTGTTTCCCATCGACTACGCTCTTCAGCCTCGCCTTAGGGGTCGACTTACCCTACCCTGATTAACATGGGATAGGAACCCTTGGTCTTCCGGCGTGCGGGTTTTTCACCCGCATTATCGTTACTCATGTCAGCATTCGCACTTCTGATACGTCCAGCATACCTCCCGGTACACCTTCAACCGCTTACAGAACGCTCCCCTACCACTTGTCCTAAGACAAATCCGCAGCTTCGGTGATATGTTTAGCCCCGTTACATCTTCCGCGCAGGCCGACTCGACTAGTGAGCTATTACGCTTTCTTTAAAGGGTGGCTGCTTCTAAGCCAACCTCCTAGCTGTTTTAGCCTTCCCACATCGTTTCCCACTTAACATATACTTTGGGACCTTAGCTGGCGGTCTGGGTTGTTTCCCTCTTCACGATGGACGTTAGCACCCACCGTGTGTCTCCCGGATAGTACTTTACGGTATTCGGAGTTTGCAAAGGGTTGGTAAGTCGGGATGACCCCCTAGCCTTAACAGTGCTCTACCCCCGTAAGTATTCGTCCGAGGCTCTACCTAAATAGATTTCGGGGAGAACCAGCTATCTCCCGGTTTGATTAGCCTTTCACTCCTAGCCACAGGTCATCCCCTAACTTTTCAACGTTAGTGGGTTCGGTCCTCCAGTTGATGTTACTCAACCTTCAACCTGCCCATGGCTAGATCACCGGGTTTCGGGTCTATACCCTGCAACTAAGCGCCCAGTTAAGACTCGCTTTCGCTACGGCTACCCTAATCGGTTAACCTCGCTACAGAATATAAGTCGCTGACCCATTATACAAAAGGTACGCAGTCACCTAACAAGTAGGCTCCTACTGCTTGTACGTATACGGTTTCAGGTTCTATTTCACTCCCCTCACAGGGGTTCTTTTCGCCTTTCCCTCACGGTACTGGTTCACTATCGGTCAGTTGGGAGTATTTAGCCTTAGATGATGGTCCACCTATATTCAGTCAAAGTTTCACGTGCTCCGACCTACTCGATTTCACTGCTTATAAATTTTTGTGTACGGGACTATCACCCTGTATCGTGGCACTTTCCAGAGCCTTCCACTAATTACAAAACAGCTTAAGGGCTGTTCCGATTTCGCTCGCCGCTACTTTCGGAATCTCGGTTGATTTCTTTTCCTACGGGTACTTAGATGTTTCAGTTCTCCGCGTTCGCCTCATATGGCTATGTATTCACCATATGATACCTGCAAGCAGGTGGGTTTCCCCATTCGGAAATCCTAGTCTCAAGCGCCTCTTACTGGCTCAACTAGGCTTATCGCAAGTTAGTACGTCCTTCATCGCCTCCAACTGCCAAGGCATCCACCGTATACGCTTAGTCACTTAACCATACAACCCAAAAT
>NZ_JAGJEK010000056.1:0-2744 GCF_018101015.1 Pseudoalteromonas sp. MMG005
CATGCGAGAGAAATTTGTGCCTGTCCTTTTTTACTTCCTCTGTCTACCAATGAATCACCATTATAAAGTTGATACCAACGCCTAATAACCTCATCATCTGACCAATCAAGCGCGGTTTGCTTATTTACTTTCACAACAAGATGATAATGGTTGCTCATAATCGCATAAGCCGCTATCTCTATTGCGAATACACTACTGAGTAACTGCATTCTCTCAACCAACCATTCCCTTCTGTGGTCAAAGTTCTTTCCTGAATACTTATCTTCCCCACACAAAAAAGCACGGCGTACACACCCTGCTATTAAATGGTAATAAGGCGTTGCAGACAAATCAATTAAAGCATTCCTTGCTCTTGTCATTTTAATCACTCAAACAAACTGGATGTATAAACAGTAGTTAAACCACCCAATTATGCAAGAAATTTATGCCTGTTCTTTTTCTCTTTTATGTGTTTGCCATAAGTAACTTGCTTAACAGCCGCATCGACAGATGAAATAAACGAATTTGTTTATTGATTTATATTTGACTGCCACTGCAAAAATCGGTCAAAAAGAACACTATTGCCTATTGACAGAATTAAGACTCATACATGTTATATGATTCATCATTTGGGTCTAAGTGCCTCAATAATTTTCGCATCCACCCAGAACATATCTCCTTTTCCTGTGCTAGCAGGGTTCATAAAGAAAAGATATTTTCCATCCGGTGTTACGTATCCTCCACGTTGTGAGGTACTTGTGTTTATCTTATCACCTAAGTTAATAGCAGCTCCCCAAGAGCCGTTTTCTTGTCGAAAACTAACATAGATATCACTACCACCATAGCCATTATCTCTTGTACTATCCCACAAAATATAGGATTCATCAGGTGCAATGAACGGATGGACGTTCTGTTTCCCGGTATTTATCTCTTTACTAAGTAGCTTTGGGGCTTCACGTTTGCCATTTACTAGTCGAGAATATCGAAGAACAAAATCTCCTTCTTTAGGATATTCATCAAAAACATAAGTGCCTTTGGATGAAGCCGTAAGACGCATGATGTCGAAAACTTCAAACGCTGAACCAAGACTTTTAAACGCTGACCATCCCTCATCAGTTCGCTTCCTATACTGGTTTTTAAAGAACATCGTTTTACCATCAGGAGAGATAGACCCACCCACACCAGGTTCCACTTCTGACGGGTACCATCGGTTATTTTCGTATTTAAGAACAAAGTGCGTATCTATTCCACTTTGGTTGTTTCTCCTGCTAAAGTAGAACTCTTTCATATCGGGTGAGAAGATAGCCCCCCACTCATGATGCTCTGTTGAAACAATACCAGGAGCGAAAACTTCGGGAGTTAAGCCCGGTGGCTTTTGCCCAAGATATGGGCCTACAGGAGCTGAAAATGTATCCTGACTATGACTTTTGCTACTCATAGTTAGAACCGAAAGTAGTAAAATAACTGAAATACAAATACGCTTCATGACATGTCCTTATTTGAATATAATTAAAGAAGTCGTCAGTTTAATCAAACCGGCTTTTAAAAAACTGACGTCCTTATGACTTTAAGATGATTTTTCTCTAACGGCGATAATCAACCTATAAGGTGCATATAGACATAATGACTGCCACACGGTGTTAGCCTTCGCTTTCGTGGGTTAGCTTAAAGAAGCCAGAGCCATAATTAGTTTGTCAAATAACTAAAACAGCAGAGGCTAACATGACTAAACATAACATACTTTTCATTGGCTTAAAGGATAAAATGGGACGGGATAAAATCGGACAGGCGGGATAAAATCGGACAGGCACATAATTGTACATTCACAATTGCAAGCCACGTTTAATCTGGAAGTGCACCAGTAATTTCATTCACAGCATCAATATTTCCTCACGGTGAAATACATTAAATATATTGCTTTTCGTCACTCCGGTTATCCCAGCGCAGATTTATCGAGTTCACGAAAAGCAAAACAGCAAGCTGATGTGCTTGCTAGGTTCGTATTGATGCAAGCGGACAATGATGATGCAAACGGACAATAAACGGACAACGACACCCATTCAAAAAACTAATAAGCAGGCAATGTTCAACCTGAAATATCACCTAGTTAGTAAAATTGAATTAACTACATGTGCTATGAGCTCAAAAATAGGGAAAACTGAACTCATGCCCAGCAATAAGGCACGCCTAACCCTATAAACCATCGTGTATTGATTATATAGTGATTATCTTAGTGGTCTCAAATTAAGCCAGTAACTTTTCACATTGCTTATAATTAGCGCGCCGTTTCATTTCTAGGCTCGCACAATAATTATCTAGCTTTTGAGGTCGCCCTACTGCGCCATGGAATACTTTGGCAAGGCGAAATAGGACAGGCACAATTATACGCTCAACATGATAAAATGGGACAAGCACATTGTACATGCACCATTGTAAGCCACATTTAATCTGAAAGTGCACCAGTAATTTCATTCACAGCATCAATATTTCCTCACAGTGAAATACATTAAATATATTACTTTCTGTCACTTCGGTTATCCCAGCGCAGATTTATCGAGTTCAAGGAAAGCAAAACAGCAAGCTGATGTGCTTGCTAGGTTCGTATTGATGTTTTTTGATATTCTATAGATAAAATTCTGGTTACCCAGCCCCTTTGTACCATTTAACGTCATTCTTTGCCGCCTGTCGGCATAATGCGTGTTTACTCCCTGCAAAGTTTGCATATTGTCGTCTAAAGCTTTGTACCTGCTCTAACCATACCGTTT
>NZ_JAGJEK010000057.1:0-2645 GCF_018101015.1 Pseudoalteromonas sp. MMG005
GGGCGCTTATAGATAGCTAAAAGTATAATAAAACAATACAAGCTACTGATATTTATATTATAAAAAGATAATTATTTTTGATTATATAATATAAAAGTTATAATCAAAATCATTCTAAATAATCATCTGTTATCTGTATGTGGGTTCTAAAATAGAGTGTTTTCGATTATTTTACCACTGAACTACGTTTAGCTCTCCACTAGTAAACTAGGATCACTTTGTGCGCGAAGCGGAAGTGAATAATAAAAAAGATAAACTTCCGCAAGTGACCCGATAGAAGACATGACAGATGAGGATTACATAGTTAACTAATGCCAAAGTATTACTCTATATATTGTTATTTATGACACTGGATATCTAACCAAGGAATAATGGTTTGACTGTATTTATCTATCCATATATTTGCGGCTTCTTCTTCAGAGTAACCATCGATGACAACCAGTGCGGAAGCATCCGATATCATTGCATTATTCAAATCAATATTTTCCATTAATGAATAAACACAAGGCCAAGTTTCTTTAAGTCCTGTCCAAGCTGCTTTTTTTAACCAACCTTCTTTAATGTTTCCGCAATCTTTCGCAATGTTTTTATTTATTCCCCACGAAGGAACAGATTCACATTCAGGCGTGTACTGTGGAAATTCAACAAACTGTCCCTTTATACGTACACTTGTCCAATTTGGTGTCCAGTTTAGAATCATTATAGGTCGTTGGTCAGCAATAGCGCTCCTCAGTTTTTGCCATAATGCTTTTGCGCTGGATAAGCGTTTAATGGAAAAGTTGAGGTTTAAAGCTCGAATCAGATCAGCATCATTATAATCCCATGGGCCTGTATAAAATACGCCCTTATTCATCATCGTTCGACTAGAAAATAAAAGAGCACATTTTTTTAAACCTGTCCATTGCGGTAATTCAGGGCAGTCTTTTTCCACGTATTCTGGGTACCACCATTCCTCTCTAGCAACTGCGCTATGAGTACCGAGGTCAATGATATAATTATTATTGATCATATCATTAAATTCTTTACTCATTGATTGCTGCCACACTTCAATTTGTAAATGTACAATACCTTTGCGTAAAGCCCCCCACTGATCAGTAGCAGCTATGTTTTGATATTTAACTTCTACACCAAGTCGCTGTATTAATTTTCCTACAACGTGAGATAAAACTCTTTGACTGGACCAGTTATTTAAAGGAATTATGACCTTATCAGGCCTTGAATAATCGTTAGAATAGGATAGTTTTGAAAATGGAGCTATTAGCATGACAATCAAAAATACACATACAAATTGGTACATACTTTATCCCCTTATTTTTACTGTTATAAAATCAATATATTTTTCTGCAAATTTGATTCATAGTCGAAAGACTGATTTTTACTTGTGAAAAGAAAGAGCATATTGTTCTAAATACAGATGTCCGCTTACTTTTCTATTATGGCCTAAATTTGATATATCTCAACTAATAGACATAGTCCGTTGTGTGGCATTTGCTGACGTCTTCAGGTGGTAAAAGCTGCTACTTGTTAACCGAGTTTCGAGTATGATACTTTATTACTCTCCGTTTTGGGTTTCTCTTAAAATATTTTCAATTGCACTGATATAACCAGGTTTATATAAATGTCTTCCATTTTCATCTTTTACTCGACCATTTGGCATACATACCCAGCAACGTTCTGCAAAAGTTTTTTCTGAAATAGAATCTTCCAGCGCTACTCGTTCGGACAAGGTTAACAAACCTGTTATGGCGGGGAGTAATTCAATGGGTTGCTTACTTTCTCGTCTAATTGGACGTCGATCAACAGTTATTGACGTATGACTTTTTAATACTCTTAATTCATTACGAAACTGATTACGTTCTCTGATGATAGCTCCAATCACTGCTTTTAATGCCGGATCTTCAATTAGCATTAAAATATCTTCGTCACGTTTTGGGGTAATGTTCCTCGCACCTATTGATGGTGGTTTTTTTGTTGTAGTACCCTGTGAAGCAGCCCAAGCTTCAATTAATGTTCTATAATTATCACCTCCTTTATTACGAATTGCTTGCGGTGATGGACCTCCACTTTTAACTGATAGCCGTCCAATAGTAGCAATGGAAAAATCCATTTTCTTATTTTGGGTTTGTAACTCCAATAAATTATAAATCAAGTCGAGGCTTTTACTCTTACGGGATGTAGCTTTGTCTTTTAATTCTACCAGAAGTTTTTTAGGATCAATTTCAGTCATTTGCACAAATCAACTCAGTTTTATTAGGTTGTAATAATTCTCTCAGCTTTAATACGGGCTTTTGCCACTGAGACTCTAAAGCTTCTACTCCTTTCTCAAGTATTCCACTTTCTCTTAACGAACGTTCTGCATCTATGAGCCCACAAACTTTTTGCATTCCTTCTACTTTCCAATCAACGGGATGTGCCTGTTGCGCCATTGCCCGCATTAAGGCATTGCCCATAATAAGTTGCATGGACTCGTCCATCGTCATAAAAATAGGCTGATATCCTTCTCTCATTAATACAGTATTCAAAGTTCTCGAACGTTTTTCTATCGCTGGAGTTTTGAGTAGTTCATCAGCTTGTTCAGGATAAATTTCAGCATCTTCACAAACCCCAGAAAGTTGTAATAATTCTGAATTCGTTTCCAATAAACT
>NZ_JAGJEK010000058.1:0-1759 GCF_018101015.1 Pseudoalteromonas sp. MMG005
CCTAATAATTCAGACCAAATCTCAACCAGCCCTAGTTCAGTCTCTGTTTGCGGGGCAACATACTCTGTTTCTAAACTCTGACTCTCGACCGCTGGTAAAGCCTTTCTATCTACTTTACCATTCGATGTAAGTGGCCATTCACTTACAACCACAATTAAACTCGGCACCATATGCTCTGGTACAGCACGACCCAGTGACGCTTTTATATCCGCTACAAAGGTACCCTTATCATCTTCTAGTCGCGTATCTGTTGGTTTGACATAGCCTATCAACTGCATTGACCCCGCTACCTCCTTGGCCAACACCAATGCAGAATCAACCAAAGGCGCATTCCCTAACTGATGCTCTATTTCTCCTAACTCTATACGTAGCCCACGGATCTTCACTTGATGGTCGATTCGACCTTGATATTCTATTTCACCATCTTCTCTAACGCGTGCTAAGTCACCTGTTTTATACAATCGCGGTGAACTATGTGGCAAACCCGCTTCTAAATAAGGGTTATCAATAAACCGCTCTGCGGTTAAGGTCGGCTGATTTAAATAACCTCGCGCCAATCCATCCCCTCCGATATGCAGCTCTCCTATCGCACCCTGTGGCACCACATTTAAATGCGGATCTAACACCATCAACTGAATATTATCTATGGCTTTTCCTATCGGAACACCACGACTAATGTCACCCGCACAATCCCAATAACTCACATCTATCGCCGCTTCCGTCGGACCATATAAATTATGTAACTCAGCCGTCGGTAAATTGTCTCTAAATGCCTTTACATGACCCTGTTGTAGCGCTTCACCACTACAAAAAACTTGTTTCACACTGCCACTATTTTTAAACTCGTTATGCTCTAAAATAACCCCTAACATCGAAGGCACAAAGTGCATTTTTGTGATCCCTTGAGATTGGATCAAATCACACAAATACTCTGGGTCTTTATGGCCATCGGGTTTAGCCACCACAAGCTGCCCACCATATGCCAATGTCCACACAAACTCCCACACCGACACATCAAAGCTGTAAGGGGTTTTTTGCAGCACTTTATCATCCGCAGTCATCCCATACTTATTGTGCATCCAGTGGATCCGATTAAACAATGCTTGGTGCTCTACCATCACACCTTTTGGCTGCCCTGTTGAACCTGATGTATAAATCACATAAGCCAAATTCCGCGATAACACCTCTGAGTTCTCGTCATTGTCCGTCGATATATGCTCAAAGAGTGTTTTATCATCTAATGCAACAAGCTCACCAGTAAAACCCCCTAGTTGCTGCGCGGTATCGCCTTGGGTTAATACCACGGATAATTCGGCATCCTCTAGCATGTAGTTCAAACGCGCCTGTGGGTAACTTGGGTCTAATGGCACATATGCGCCGCCGGCCTTCAAAATACCTAAAATTCCTATCACCATTTCCAGCGAGCGTTCCACACACAGGCCTACCAAACTGTCTGACCCAATAGCATGATGTTCCCGTAGGTAATGCGCCACTTTATTTGATTGCTCGTTCAACTGCTTATACGTCAGCATTTTATCTGCAAAGACCACCGCAACCTTATCTGGTTGCTGTTGGGCTTGCTGCTCAAATAAGGTATGAATACAGGCTGTTTTATCGTACGCCACTGATGTCTCATTTAATGTATGAGTCAAGTGGTAAACTTCCTCTTGCGCCAACATAGGTAAAGAATGAATGGCATACTCAGGCTGTGCTTGCAATGTGCTTAATGTAGATAACAGTGTACATAAATGCTGATTTA
>NZ_JAGJEK010000059.1:0-1750 GCF_018101015.1 Pseudoalteromonas sp. MMG005
TTTTTGTTCTCTTTGAGCATGCTTTTATCGCGGCGCTTAATATGTGGCCTAGTAATCTAAGCGAATATTAAGCAACAAAGAGAAAGGGGTGCTCAAAAGAACCGGTAGGCAGCGCTTGATTGGCTTTTCTACTACGTTATCGGCTGACTCACATGGAATAACCATGCTACGCAGCCTCTGCCTTATATAAAAGCCAATCAAACTGCTGCAAAAATGAACCTGAAAGATCAACAGCCCCTAATATAATTTAGCGGTAAAATAAGTTACAGCATCGCACTCGTATAAGAGTCGTTCACTGACTGAGGTTGATCTTCTAAGAAATTTTGATTCATGCTTTCTGCTGGACATGGACAACTCGGTTTGCCCACCACTTTCGCAGGGATCCCCACAACCGTTGTATGTGGTTCTACTGGGTTTAATACCACTGAACCCGCACCAATTCGAGCTCCTTCCCCTACTTCAATGTTACCAAGCACTTTTGCTCCCGCTCCAATTAATACACCGGCACGTATTTTTGGATGTCGGTCGCCTTGTTCATTACCTGTACCACCTAAAGTGACTGACTGCAAAATAGAAACGTTATCTTCTATGATGGCAGTTTCCCCTATGACTATACCAGTCGCATGATCAAACATAATGCCATGACCGACTTTACAAGCAGGATGGATGTCAACACCAAATACTTCGGAGGTACGGCTTTGAACAAACCTAGCCAACTCTTTTCTGTTTTGTCGCCATAAGCAGTGGGCAAGTCGATGTGCTTGTATCGCATGAAAACCTTTCAGATTCAAAATTACTGTTAAGTAACTATCGGCAGCGGGGTCTCGATCTTTAACAGCTTTTATATCATGTGCCACATGAGTCAACATCTTGTCACAATCAACAAAGGCTTGGTCAAATAACTCTCTAATGGTAAATGCAGACACCACCGCATCTGCAAGTTTATTGGCCACAATAAAACTTAATGCAGAGCCCAAACATTCATGATTAAGCACACTAGAGTAAACATGGCTGGCGAGCAAAGGCTCTACATTGACTAATTCTTTAGCCTCTTTTTGAAGTTGTTGCCAAATTTCATGACGCATAAGGAAACCTAAATATGGAGGTAGTATTCGCTGATTCTAACGGCTAAACATAGGATATGTTACTGCTATTCAAAACCTTCTCGATATTAGTTATAACAAACTGCTCTTTGTAGAGCAATCATATCAGCGCTTTGGTCATGATGAAGTCACAAATGGATGGTATAAATATGCGCACCTTTATATTAAGTTCAACATGTTAGGTTAGTTTATATTTAACATAGGGCAACTCATGGCACAAACAAGCAAACCCAATGGAACTGGCGTTGTGAGAATCATCAATGCCACTCGTTGTTCGATAGAGGGGTTAATTGCTGCATATCAAGAAGAAGCCGCATTTAGACAAGAGCTTTATTTAATACTGATATTATTCCCCTGCTCATTTTTTGTGGCTAAAAGTATCACACATTGGGCATTACTCATTAGTGTGTTGCTATTGGTGTTGATTGCTGAATTACTGAATTCGGCAATCGAAGCCCTCACTGACAGAGTCAGTAAGTCCCACCACGTATTATCGGGCAGGGCAAAAGATATGGGGTCTGCCGCAGTTACACTTACCTTAGTGATTGTTGCGCTCATCTGGGGAAGCGCTGCCGTTGATTATTTTATCTAGTTAACCTCAGGTTTGGATAAGGGTTTTGACATAGAAAATGTTTTGAAAACAAACT
>NZ_JAGJEK010000006.1:0-209320 GCF_018101015.1 Pseudoalteromonas sp. MMG005
TTTAAAGTAGAGAAAGTAAGTTTATTTAATTACCTTTCTAACCTCCCAAGCGCAACTAATATGAGTGTTAATCTCTTATTTTGTGTAATCATTGGCGTTTTAATTTATTGATGTGTGCTATTTTTTGTAGGTGCGAGAGTTTCGTATTTATGAACTATTTATGTGCTTATATATCATTGGACCAAGTCGATTAAATTACCGGTTATTTATGAAGCTATACGTTTGACTGAGTAAGTTTTTATTGATAGGGTTTAGTTTCTATTTTGTTAAGAAGGAAACTGAAATGAAAAAAAATATCTCGTTAAAAGTAAAGAAACTAAACTTAAAAGAACTTAAAAGTGTTGTTGGTGGCGATGCAAAAAATGCGCAATATCGTGCTGTAGCCGTAGAAGCCAGTGAATATAACGCTTTTTACTAAGTTGATATAGAACATGGTAGGTTTAAGCTCTGGCTTGAGCCTATTTTTAAACTGTAATATTCCTATTACGAATCCCCGCAATTGTAAATTTATAACCAATTAAGCCATTGGCGTTTTGTGGTTTTTTAAGTGGATGATTTTTAAAAATTGAAGTGGAGTGTGCTTCATTTGTTTTTTGACTGAGAGTTTTATTAGGTTTTTTACATGGATTTAAAATGAAAATCTACTTTTATATTACTGGTAACCTAGCTGCTGAAACACTGATGCTTGCATCTGATACTTTAAGAAAAGAGCGAGCAGATTTAGATGTTTATTTGATGACAGACGGACTGTTACCAACCGTATCAGATGAACATATCTTATCCACCTTGTTAACACATGATTTTGACAATCAAAAGATGGGGCTATCCCGCGGTGACTTAGTGATTACAGGCATGATGTGGCCAGGTAATACAGAACGAAAAATTTTTAATGAAGCGCAGCAGGTCGGCGCTTTATCTATCGTAATATTGCCGGATATTGCTGGCGATGCTCAGAAATTTTTTTATAACGATAGATTGTATCTCCCTAATTATATATGTGTTTCAGATAAAATTACTTACAATAATTTACAAGAAATAGGTGTTCCTACCAATATTATCATATCAATCGGTAGCCTCTACTTAGATAATTTATTTAAGAGTTGCACTCTTGTGAACGAAAATAAAAAAAGCTTATGTATTGGTTACCTTTCAGTTCCTAATAGAAATGATTTTATTAATTGGGGGCATGATTATGGCTTTAATGAAGTTGAAATTGCAGAGGACCTCATTGAAGTTGGTGTCCAATTAGGCATGAATTTATTAATCAGAAAACACCCTAAAGAACTTCATTCGAAAAAATATGATTTTCTTCAATCAGAGCAATGTGTTGTTTCTAGCCATGATATGGCCTCCATAATAGATTTTATCGAAAAGTGTGATGTCGTAGTAAGCACCTATTCTACTTCTTTAATTGTAGCAAAGAGGATGGGCAGAAAAGCAATATGTTATCAGCCATATTGTAAGCACCCCTTTAGAGCTGATATATATGAAAATATAGGCATACCGATTGTGAAATATCCAGAGCTATTGTGTGACGCGATAAGCGAGTCAGGCCCAATTTTATTAGATAATAAAATAAATGATTTATTATATAACTCAAATAACTCTAATGATATGTTTGTTGACTTTATTAATGGTGTGACTTTGTGATGGATATTATAATTCCTGCAACGAATAAACCAGAGTTGGAGAAAACGCTTTTACACTTAACCTCCCTCGGTGAACGTATTGGAAATGTTATTGTTGTTGATTTTGATAAAGAAACCCCTTCATTGCCAGAACATAAAATAGAGATGCTTAGAAAGCTTGTAGATATTAAATATATATTTGTTAATGGGTTGGAATATTTTAATAAGTCTATCGCTATCAATGTAGGATTTGATTTTGTGAGTAGCGAATATATATTGTTGTGTGATGCAGATGTTTTACTTGATAAGAGTTTTTTTACAATTTCTAAATGCTATTGGCAAGCGTTAGATGCAAAGCCCGCTGTTTTTTCTCCGCAATATGTTGTGGAATCAGATAATGGACAGATGAGAAAAGGGCCTGGTATTTGCTTTTTAAAGTATGAACACTTTAAGGCTATAGAGGGTTACTCAGCAGACTTTACAGGGTGGGGAATGGAAGATGTTGATTTTTTGCAAAGGCTTGAGTATGTGGGGGTGGAGAAAAAACTTATTTCACATGCAATACATTTAAGTCATTCAGATGATGCTAGAACCAGAAATTACCACTCTAAATCAGTTCAAGAGATGCGACTAAAAAATCGCGCGCTGTATAAAATTAAACATGAAAAAAAGCAAATATATGGGTCACTGCGTCATGACATATCATGTATTTCTCGAGAGGAAGCGTAGTGTTAGATAAATTCGAAGAGATTAGAATAGAGAACACGAATCAATGCGGATATAAGTGTTTTTTTTGTCCCAGAGAAGAACTAACCAGAGATAAGGGGTATATGAGTACACAAGATCTTGAGTTAATTCTAGAAAAAATGGACGTGTATGACGGAAAAGTTGATTTACATGGGTTTGGTGAGCCACTACTAGATAAAGATCTTGCTGATAAAGCGAGGGTGATAAAAAAAAGGTGGCCATTGTCTTCGTCAAGGATAATCTCGACACTTGGTGTGCCTTTAACGGATAGCTTTATTGATGCTTTAGTACAAAGTGGTTTAGGGACTATAGAAGTTAGCTTTTACGGGGTCGACGCGCATTCCTACAAAGCAGCGCATGGCGTTAATAAATTTGATCGTGTAAAAAAAAATATTCAAAGGATCATGCACAGAGTTAGTGAGTTAGGTTCGGAATTAGAGTTGGTAATTAGAGAGTTCCCAATACATGATGATGTGACTCAGCCAGGCTATGTACAAGATAAAAAAGAACGACTCGCACAGTGGTTACATGATCAAGGGGTCAAAGTATTTAGACAAAATGTTATTCATAACTACGGTGGAGGTCGTGCTTATAATAAACCTGAGACCAAAGGCGTTTGTTCGGTCGTGTGGGGATTTAGAAAACGGATCTTACAAATCACTTGGGACCTAGATGTGATCCCATGTTGCTTTGATTCTAATTCAACAGTTAAATTTGGGAATTTAAAAAGCCAAAGTCTCCAAGATATTTTTGAATCACAACAATACAAGCGCTTTATTGACGCGCATATAAATAATGAAATAGCGGATTATGACGTGTGTGTTAAGTGTGAGCGTTGTTTCAAACCATAGGTAGTGAATCATTGTATTATGAATAAAACCAACCCTTTAATCTCTTGCTTATGCATAACTGAAAATCGGCTGGAGCATTTAAAAAATGCTTACCAATATTATAAAAACCAAACTTACCACAATCGGGAGTTTGTTGTGGTATGCCGCAGTCACGATAGCACTACTGTAGCGTATTTATATGCACTCGAAGCGAGTGATGAGAGTGTCACATTAATTGTTGTTGAGTCTGATTGCAGCATCACATTGGGAGAGTTGAGGAACCGTTCTATTGATGCAGCCCAAGGTGAGTATATTTGTATTTGGGACGATGATGATACTCATCACCCAGATAGATTGACACTTTGTCTATTTGAAGTCGAAAAGTTTGCTGTACCCGCAGTCGTATTGAGCAATATCATCATGCATGATGTCGGAAATGAAAAATCATATATTTCTCCGTATCGAGGCTGGGAAGCAACACTATTTTGCGAAAAACGCTTTCTGATAGAAAATGCGATAGCATATCCGAGTTTGAACCGTGGTGAAGATACGCCGCTTATTGAAGCTTTAGGGGATAACGTTATGCTGATTTTTTATCCTTATTTGTACATTTATAAAATACATAGCCAAAATACTTGCCCAACGGAGCATTTTTCAAAACTAATTTATCGCTCTGTTCCTCTTTTACCGCATGAAAGTGATTGGGTTAATAGCATTTCATTACACCCTAGAGAAGATTTTTTAGATATTGTTAAACTAAAAGAAGTCGATTTTACACCTGCACATAGAAAACCATTTAAAAAGCTAGTAAGTGAACTTGCAATTGAAGTTTGATTTGTTTTTATTGAATTAAACTGGAGTTTGTTTTTATTAAAGGATTATAACAAAGTGAAGATTATTTTAATGTTAATTGTGAGTGTGATACTTTCATTATTTCATGCTGTCGCTGGTGAAATAGCATTGTCATTTGATGACGCCCCTACTCAAGGTAATTCTTTTATGAGTGGCATGGATAAAACTCGAGGTATAATAGAGGGTTTGAAGTCGAACAATGTCAAAGATGCTGTTTTCTTTGTTACAACAGGTAATATTGTTGATGATAAAGGAAAAGAGAGAATTGAAGCTTATACTCAAGCTGGATTTCACTTAGCCAATCATAGCCATAACCATTTATCTGCCAACAAAGTAGATGTAAAAAAATACTTGGCTGATTTTAATAAATCACACCTGGTACTTCAAGATTATAAAAACGTATTGAAGTTGCATCGGTTTCCTTATCTTCATTACGGGAGTACGACTGATGTTAGAAAAAAACTTGAAAAACATTTAAGTGGTATGGGTTATAAGTTTGGTTATGTCACTGTAGATAATTTTGATTGGTATATAAATGGCCGTCTATTATCAGCGCATCATAACAAGAGAATCATTGATTTTAATAAACTTCGTCAGCTCTATGTTGAGACAATTTGGCAGTCAATCCACTTTTACGATCAACTCGCCAAATCCCATGTTGGGAAACCTGTTAAGCATATTCTTTTATTGCATGAAAACGAATTGGCTGCATTGTTTATTGGTGATTTAGTTAGCCATATACGTAGTCAGGGATGGAAAGTAATATCTCCAATTGAAGCATATAAAGATGAAATTTTAAATGTGTATACACCTGAATTTAGTTTTAATAAGCAAGGTAGAGTGGCCGCAATTGCACACCAAAAAGGTATTGCTAAGACAAAGTTGAGGCATGAAAGTGAAAATGCGAAGTTTTTAGATAAAAAACTAGAAGAAAATGGCATCTTTAAATAGAAATTGGTCGTTGTTTATATGAAAAAGGTATTTCTGATTGGCTTTGATTTATGTGGTGGATTAGCACTACATAGGTATTTTATTGCAAATAAATTTCAATCTACTTTCGAAGATGAAGATGGTTTTTCTAGCACTGCAATAAATAATTTTAAACAAGGAATTGAAATTCTCAATGGCTATGAAGATTGTCAGTTTTTTTCTCAAATACAACATGAAACAGCAGACGGTCAATTTATATATTCGAGTGAAGAGTTATGGGCGCAGCTATATACAGAAAATCCAAACGCACTATTTATTTTTAATAGTTTACCCGTTGAAAAGTGGTTAGAAAAACGCAAAGCGAGTTATGGTTATCTCCCAAAAGTAATGACAAGTCTAAATTTGGAGGAAGCGCAAGTATTGGCTGTGTGGAGGAAAGCATATGATGACCATAAAAGCAAAGTACTCGGTATGCTTTCAGGCATGAGTACATTTTTTAATTATGACTATTCGGTACACACAATATCGGATTTAAATAACTTTTTTTCTAGACACAACATTAAGTTAGATGGAAAGAAGTTCGAGGCGGATTCTGAGGTGAGAGGAAGTGTTGAACAACGCTTTCATATCCAAAACATCAGGGAGGCGGCGTTGTATTATCGATATCATCGGTTTGATATTGATACGGCGATTAGTTTATTAGAGCAAGCTGAAAAGCATCAACCCTGCCGCTACTACTTCAAAGATGAGTTAGAACAATGGAAATTAGAAAAAAAAACCTGGATGAAAGAATAAAGCAGTTGCAGAGTTTTGGGTCGGAAGAATTCGCTCATATTAATGGGTCACTGACACAGCACTTAGTTGGAACTTACAAGATCCTTGAAAGGTGGGGTAGGGAAGAAGCACTTTGTTTGGCTGGTTTGTTTCATGCTGTTTATGGATCTGACCCAACAAGGGCTGAATTGCTAGGTACAGATCAGCGAGTGGAAATTGCAGAAATGATAGGGCAACGAGCTGAGGCATTGGTCTATTTGTTTTGTTCGTGTGACAAGCCTTACGTATTACCACAGATTGGTTCAGAGAGTCGTGTTAACTTTCGGGATAGGTTTAGCGGTGCCGTTATGCAGTTCCCGCCAGAGTTATTAAATGATTTTTGTGAGTTAACAATCGCCAATGACCTTGATGTGGCGAGAAACAAAGAACAGGAATATTATCACGAGGATATATTGAATATGTTTCGTCGCATGTATCCAATGGTTAGCGCTGAGGTACGGTTAGAACTGGATGGTCTTTTCGATAAGTTTTGCACTTAACGACTCGTATACCGCAATTTACAAGGAGTGAACTGGATTTGATTAGCAATGTATTTGATATAGAAAGCTTATCTAATTTATCGTGCCGTTATCGAGTAATTAGTGAGTATTTAGTCGTCGGAGGAGAGCCCAGCCAAAAGGATGTACAAATACTAAAACGTCAAGGAACCGTTTTTTTTATTAATTGTTTGCCTGTACGAGAGCAAAGCTGGGACGTATTTACGTATGTAACGCAGCAAGACTTAAACTTCGAGAGATTGTCGATAGAGCGCGATAATGGCATCCATCTTTTGAATGCACTGAAGCTACAATCTATATTAAATGCACATGCTCATGAACAGGTATTTTTACACTGTGCAACGGGGAATCGAATTGGTGCGCTCATTGCTGTATATCAGTATTACGCATTGGGGAGAACCGCGAAGCATGCTATCTCAGTAGGTGAGTATTGGGGTTTAAAAGACAAAGAGAAAATAAGTAACATGTTACTTGAAGGGAAATTAAAGTGAGTAATTATATAAAAATAGAGTCGGTAGAACTGGAGAATGTTAATCGACCAAACAGCTTTATTCTATATCAAAGTAAATCACTATTGGACTTGGACTTTTCGAACCCTGAATTTGAGCGATACGGCGGACGAGGGTTAAACTCACATGGGGGAGGTGCTAGGGCCGCTAATTATGGGCACTATCAAGTAAAAGGAGTTGGCTTAACCCCGTTGGCTGGTGTGATTGAAGGCGTCAACTATAACCATGGAACAGTGCCATTAGAAGAAGCGTTATTAGAAGCCATATACTCCGAAGTATTAGCAAACGTGCTACCTGTTGGTGTCGCTGACTTTTATGGCGTTATTTATACGGGGCAGAATACCGCATTTGAGTTTAATGAAGACCGAAAAGAGTCACTAGTAGCAACTCATGGGGCATTAATTGTGCGGGAAAAAGCCATTAGGCCTGCTCATTTTATGCGTACAAACAATTTCAAAATTCAAGAAAAATATCAAGCTGAAGTCATTTCGGATGTAAACCGGATCCGCAATGTAATTCACGCACTCGCGGATAGTTTTGATTCACATGACCAGTTCATCGAATATGTGGGTGAATTTCTGCAAGGTTGTGCAGAACAGTTTGGCTTTGCCCATATTGCGGGTATTACCCATGGTGCAATGACACCGTCTAATATTTTGATGGATGGCCGTTGGATTGACTTGGTAACACCAAGCTTTATTGATAGGGGAAGAAATTACCGAGTGGCAAACTTGACTTTCTATCATGAATCGAGCATTGCAATAGAAGCGTCTCAAGAGCTTTGTGACACATATAGTAAATTCACTGGTATCTCATTTGATACCTCTATATTACATGATTATTTTAAATCATCATTGGCATTGAGCATTGATTATCACTTGCCATACGTTTTGGGCTTAGACAGGGAGATTGCAACTTCTATTGATAATGATAGTAAAGTAGCGCCTCTGTATCATCGACTAAAATCTTTGTTGAAACAGGAAAGTAAAGTCTACTTCACCCATCACTTGGACGATGAGCATTCAGTTAATCTTTGTGGTGATATTATCAATGTGGCCGATACAGTTTTATATACTAAGGAGTCTGCAGAAGAGCACCTATATCGGTATTGTTATCTCCATTATAAGCATAAAGATACAATTAATTTTCGAGGGTTCGTAGCTGTTTGTTTAATAAAAGCGTTAAAGCGAGATTTACTCGCTAAGCTATATTATCGAACCAAAGTCGAATCGTGTTTGCAAAAGCTGTCAGAGAAGGCGATACCTTCTCAGATCAAATTCTTTGTTGAGTCTTATAAAGCCAGTTCACTTTGGGTTTTCGATGATACTTTCTTGGATAGTGAAATATTATATCAAAGTACCGATAAGGCATGCAGTCTTGTTTTTGACGCAGATAAAATGATTGTTAGTACGACGCGCAATAAAAACACACACTTTACTGCTTTGGTTGGGAACATAGCGGATCTACCATGTGATTTCTTTAGAGCGAACTCTCTCATATTTGGTGAGTATTTTGACAATATAGATAAGCTACTAAGGAAGTTATCTAATGAACAATGAACAGCATGATGTAACCCTTGCTGCAGTTATGCGCTTTAGAGCTGCATTAAACCTGTCTACAGATGTGGAAACATTTCGCTTGATAGACTATTCGATTAATCAAGGTACTTGTCACCTTATGAGAGATAAAGCGACCAAGATATTAATGGGGTATGTTATTTGGGCGAATGTAATAGAAGAAACTTGGCAACGGTACGTGGAACAGGATATCACACCAATTTATCGTCATGAGTGGCAAGAAGGCGAAATTGGTATGGTATTAGGCGCAGCTATTAACCCGGTTTACAAATTGAACTTGCTCGAAAATTTGCCTGAATTTTTCTATGAAAAACGATTTATTTATAAAAAAAGACGAAAAACACATCAACTTTCCAAGGTCTTGAAAAAGTACGCGGGCTATAAAGGCGCTCTGCGTGTGTGAAGCTGTTGCTACAGTTCAGAGTGTTGTTTACATTAACACTCTGAGAGACTTTTTAATGAGTGTGTAAGCGACTTTATAAGGGTCTACAGTTTCTTACAAAATAAGCGGGTTGAAAACATAAAGTTTACAAATTTAACGTGTTATTGTTAGCTGTAAACTTAATTAATGTAAGGAATACTCAATGTTTAAACTACCTTTAATGGCACTGTGTGGGTTACTGATGTTATCGGGTTGCCAGTCAACAAGTTACAAAAGTGTCAATGATGGGAATGGGGAACCGACACGACTGATTGTTAATATTAGTAATGTACAAAATACGGATGGCCAATTAATAGTGATGATCCATGATAATAGTGGAGACTATCATGCAGACCTAAACATTAATGATCCTGAAGCTAAGTTTTACTTAAAAAAGATAGTTACCCCAACTATGCCAAATACCCTGATTACATTTGAGAATGTGCCTGCCGGACAATACGCCATCAACGTGATCCATGATGAAGATGCTGATGGAGGACTAGATCGCATGCTTTTCCCATTTACAGGAATGCCAAGCGAACCGTATGCGTTATCGAATGATGTTTATGATAATTTTAGTAAAGGGGACTTTGAAGATGCATTGGTTGAGATTGGTGCTCCGACATCTCAAATTGACTTACGTTTAGCCACACATTTGAAAAAAGTAGTCGGCATGTAGTTAACCTCAGCTCTGGATAAGCGAATTTGCCCAATAAAGCTATTTTTCTCACTCTCGGCGTTGCTTTCATTTGTAATAGCCCGTTATTACTGCATAAAAGCGCCTTGATATTGAACAAAATATCATCATTGGATTGTACGTAAGTTTGTTTACAAAATATTTCCTATTCCAAAACCCTTATCCAAACCTGAGGTTAGTTATGTATTTGCAATAGACGCCTTACAGCAGAGCTTTTGTCATGATGGGTTTGAGTTGGTGGAGGTTTATTTGGCTAGATTATTAAGTGGATTTTCTTAGTGAGTTATTTAATTTGTATTTGCAGTTAATTATTTTAAATTGCTCAGTTTTTTAATAGGCATGGGTATTTTATACCCATGCCTATTTTGTTATCTCCTTGGGGTATGCATATATTCGATTGAGATGGTGTTGTCACCGTCTTTCATAGAAACAAACCCACGCCTAACATTCAGTTCATACAATACATGCTCACCGACGTTGTAACCATTAAGTGGCTTTATTTGTACAAACGTTTCCGGTTCAATGTTAACGATATGCTGAATAGCTTGTGGAATACTTTGTGACATATCGACCCCAAAAAACTCAAAAACATCAGTCACGATTCTACCGAACTCAGTTTGGAGTTTATTGAAAATTTCAGGGATTAAGTCATCTAAGATTTTCAAAAAGAAAGGCAATTTCACTTTAGTGTAAACTTCGGGTTGGTAGCTTGAAATGCTTGGGGTCGCAATGAGCTGACCAGTATGCACGTTATACTTTCCCTTTACGACCAAGTTGTTGTATTTAATGTTGATATAAATATGTATTTTCATGCCAAGCTGATATTTTCTGAGCTTACCGACGCCGTGCATACCAAAATTACTAAAAGTAACAGGGACATAACCTTGTGAGTCAACGACACCATCAATGCGCATTTTCATCAGGCCTGTCAGATTGGCTGATATATTTTTTACATTGGCATCTGCTTGCGCAGCAGCGTTATAGATAAATTGTGTGATAAGTTCTTTGTAGTTACTTTCGACTCGTCTAAATTGCGGGAGCACTTGGCCCATAATTGCGTTGTATGTGCTCTGTATAGGACCGTTTCGTTCAACAACACACCCATCATCTGAATAGGCTAACATCATAGGGTCGTTGCCCGGGCCGCCTTTATCCATTAATTTCCAGATGCCTTTACATGTGTATATATGGGGGGGAGAAGCGGTATTTTGATGGCTTTGCAGTGCGAGAGATGTTGGTTGGCTTATTTGTGATTCAAGGCCTGATGCATGACTATGGATGGCTATAAACAGTAGTATCGATGAAAAAAGGGTTTTCATTTTATATTCCTTTAAAGTTATGGTTTATATGGTGGCTTGTTTTTTTATTATGTTTTTAAGAGAGGGGTCATAGGATGAGCCCTCTCTATTTTATTAATAGCCTAGGCGGAAAAGTACGATTTGCATGACCGTCGTGTTATGCCCATCTGAAAGTGAAGCATATCTACGATTTATATTGATCTCATAAAAAGCATGGTCGCCTACTTTATATTGATTTAAGGGCTTAATTTCGACCACAGTGTCAGGGATTAAATTGGCAACATGTTGAACCGCTTGAGGTATATCTCGCGACATATCAACTCCTAAAAACTCAAAGATATCAGTGACAACACGACCAAACTCCGTTTGAAGTTTGTAGAATATTTCAGGTGTGATAGCGTCAAGAATTCTTAGGAAAAAAGGCAGTTTTACTTTGGTGGATACTTCTGGCTGGTAGCTGGATATATCTGGGTTCGCAATTAATTGACCTGTGTGTACATTGTATTTTCCTTTCATAGTCAAATTGTTATATTTAATATTAATATAAATGTCTATTTTCATGCCAAGCTGATATTTGCGCAGCTTTCCTATTCCATGGATCCCAAAGTTACTGAACGTGACAGGTACATAACCTTGAGAGTCCACTATGCCATCAATGCGCATTTTCATGATTCCAGTGAGATCAGCTGAAACGTTTTTGACATTGGCATCAGCTTGAGCTGCGGCATTGTTGACAAATTGGGTGATCATTTCTTTGAAGTTATGCTCAACTAAATCAATTTGCGGGTTTATTTCTGCCATCACGGATGTATACATATCAATGACGGGGCTGCCGCTACCGTGGAGACCTATGGCACACTCGTTATTTGAGTTGACTAAAATGACCGGATAATAAGGCATGTCATCACCACCAATATTAGATGTGAGATCTCGACAAGATGCTGAATCCCACGAAACTCCACTTGTGGTGGCGCGTGTAAGCGCTGCGACGTCCTCAAAATTTTTAGCACTAATATTTAGCGATTCTAAGTGATTATCTGGGTGACTAATTGATTGGTAGTCTAGCGTTGCCAAGTCATTGGCTTGGCTATTAAATGCTGCACACAAGAGCATCGCGGGTAGGGTGAATTTCATTGAATATTCCTTTCGTGCTTTAATATATAGTGGACTTTAAAGTTGCTATCTTCCTTGATTGGATAGCTGTGCTTGAAAGTGTGCGCTTTGATAACAAAGCGCACACTGTTATATGGAAGTACTTGGTAACATTAGATTAGAAAAAAACAGGGACTAACTGCATCGTGGTGGTGTTTTGACCATCACTGAGTGCTGCAAATGTTCTGTCGACGCTAATCGTATAGGAGACGCGTTCGCCGACTCTGCTGTCTTCTAACGCTTTAATTGGAATAATGGTACTCGGGATGATATCAGCAACATGTTGTACTGCTTTTGGTATATCTTGAGACATATCAACACCAAAAAATTCAAAAATATCAGTGACGACACGATTAAACTCAATATTTAACTTTTCAAAAATAGCAGGTGTAATTGCATCAATAATTGCAAACAACCAAGGTAAATCAACATCGCTATATACCTCAGGCTGGAAGCTTGAGATATTGTGCTCAGGAATTAACTCATTTGTGAACACATTATACTTTCCTTTAACGACCATGTTTTTGTATTTGATGTGAATGTATATATGGATCCGCAGGCCTAACTGATACTTGCGTAACTTTCCTACACCATGAATATTAAAGTTACTAAAAGTGACAGGCACAAATCCATCAGCGTCGACCACGCCATTAATGCTCATTTTCATTGGGCCATCAAGCTCAGCTGAAATGTTTTTTACATTGGCATCAGCTTGTGCTGCGGCGTTATTGACAAATTGAGTGATCATCTCTTTGAAGTTATGCTCTAATTTATCAATTTGTGGATTTATTTGATTAGCAAACTGCTCGTATGCTTCTCTTGGTGCACCATTGGGAGAAATCAAGCATTCGCCATTGGAGTTCATTAACACCATAGGAATGATGTTATGGCTGCCAGTGCCGATATTGGCGGTTGCACGCCGACAAGAAGGAGAATCCCATGTAATACTTGATGTGCTTACAGACTGAGTTGATGTGGGCTTTACATCACCAGTTGAATACTTTAGATTGCTTGCATGGATCGTTTGAGCGAAAAGAGACCCAAAAAGTGCCAATGCGGGTATAACTAATTTCATCGTAATTTCCTGTTTTTTTTGATTGTAAATGTTTTATGTTGATTGCTTAGAAACGGATACTGATCAATCCCAGTTTGATCCAATTGCGTTCATCGCGAATTTCAAAATTTTCATGATCCATGATCATGGTGTACTTCACTCGCTCACCAACACGACGGTTATTTAGCGACTTTATAGGCACAATAGACTGCGGGATTGTTTGGGCCACATGTTGAATTGCTTGCGGTACTTTACGGCTCATATCGACCCCTAAAAACTCGAATGTATCGATGACGATTCTATTAAACTCACGGTTAATTTTTTCAATGATAGGTGGCGTTAACTTATCAAGAATACGTAGGAAAAAAGGTAATTTAACATCGGTATAAACACGTGGACGAAAGTGCGATAAGTTGTTTTGAATGGTGATTGTATGGGTATTTACATTGTAGTGACCTTTTAAAGAGACATTCTCATACTTAACGTGCAAATAGATTGAAATACCCATACCCAGCTGGTACTTTTTCATTTTTCCGATACCGTGGATATCGAAATTATTCAGTGTCACAGGCACGGTACCATTGCTGCTTACCACCCCATCAATCTTCATATGGATACTCCCTTCAACACGCGCGGTAATACTTTTGACACTTGCATCGGCTTGCGCTGAGGCATTGTAAACGTATTGGGTGATGGTCTCTTTGAAGTTATGCTCAATCAGGTTGATTTGTGGTTTAACCACATCACGCACGCTGTTATAAAGCTCTGCAACTTCTGGTCCTGCAGTAAAGCCAGGTACGTAGCAGTTATTGTTTTGCATTACGATAACGACTTTTCTACCAGGGCCTAGAATGGATCCTAATTGATCGCAGGTACTGGAGGCGCTGGCGTAGTCATTACTGCGCGCTTCTAGTACATCATCTGCGGTAACGGCTAAGGTGGTGCAGGATGTGCACGCGAGTAACGTCAGTATTTTTGATAACAATTTCATGTTAGTCCTTTATGTTGAGTTTAATGATTAATTATTCTGCTAGCGATTTTAAAAATGCGAGCTTCTGTTTTTCATGGGCGGATGGTTGATAATCCTGCCGGTCCAATCCGTCTATGTAAAAATCGTTTATGTCATACTGTTTAACTTTTGAATCTCCAAATTGTGCTTTTTCGCCGGGTAATGAACTCATTTTTTCAATTACAAACTGAGTCAAAATGAACTGTGTAGCAGTACTTGCAGAGCTTTGCTGAAAGAACACCGATTGATGGGCCGCCAATTTGATTGTTTGTAAGCCATCTTTTAAACGCGCTTTTGAGACTAAATGAGAAATAGGGTTATTATCTTGGTCTAGTAAGTTTGCTCTTACTCGGTATATGCCTTTTTGGTGAACATCGAGTGTTAGGTCAAACACCATATCAGCGTGTTTGGTATAGGGAGGGTGGACCTTAACTAATGTTGCTGAGGGTGCTTGATATTGAAAGTTGGCAACTAAGTTAACTTGGTTTTCCGGCGTTTGTGCCTTTACGGTAAAAGACAAGGATGCTGGCCAGCTCGATTTACCTGCAATTTTACCACTGTAAACCCCGTTTACAGGTGTTACTTGAACCTGACTTAGAACAGTGCTGCTCGTTTGATCTGAAATGATAATTTGTGCCGTGGTAATATCACCAGTTAGTAAGTATTCAATCGTTTCAGGCGGGTGATATCTATATTTACTCAGCGCCAAAGAGATTTCACTGCCGGTATCGTTGGTGGGCATTTTTATCGGATAAAAGTGATTCGGGTTTAGTAACGTAAAGTCATTGTGTGACAATGGTTGTGAGTATGGCGGAAATGTTAGTGTATGCGCATACATAGGCACGATATTTTGGGCTGCTTGTGCAAGAGGGAGTGCTTGCTTATTTATTATTTCAGCTGTTTTTAATGCAGGTTGCGCAACGTCAGGTACCAACGTTATATCTGAATTTGGCGTGTCAACGGTTGATACGTTAGGTGTAGTGACACCCGTATTTTGGTCCAACCACACATAGCCAACAAGTGCCATTATGAATAGCAGAGAAAAAACTAATACGTATTTCTTCATAGTTTGATACTTCGTAAAAAGTGGCAATCATCATGATTGCCACACGGTCCAAATAGATTAAAGCGAGTTCAAAATAAGAGTTGAATAGCTTTGTTGCTTAGATTCACTTACCAAACGGTAAGTTTTTTTCCAAAACCAGCTTCCCGTGGTTTTTTCATATGTGTTGTATGAAATGTTTTTGTAACCCGGTAAGTTGATTTGAGTTGTTGCTGGCGCAACCGTACCTTGGTATGCAGAGTCGGTAATGTTGCCGTGACTATATTCATCACTCATTAGCAGTGGGTAGTGATATGGCATGAACCCTGACACTGCGTCACTTTGTGATTTAAGGTGGCCGTCTAAATCAATATTACTTGAGCAGCTACCAAAGCTATCTGCACGGCTTGCACCACATGATGAGTGTGTCGCAACTACACCGTCATCATTACCAGCGATGAAAGGAGAGGTGAGATTTAGGAAGTCGCTGTCATCAGCGACGAAGCGTAAACGAGGTGCATTATCGCTTGGTAGTTGTGCTGTTTGACGTGCATTATTAACTTTCAAATCATGTAATACGCCTAAACCACTTTGTGGGATTTCCCCTAACCACAACTCAATGGCCTGTCTCACTAAACTGCCAACAGCAGACGGATCTGTTGCTGCGTTGACTGCGATATCGGCAAGCTCACTGCCACCGCCTGCGCCTGCCAAGTCAAATGTAGCCACGATATTAAGTGGCTGCATAGATGCATTTTCTAGCCAGTTTGCTTGATTATCTAAAATATAGCGTGCGACAAGGTCACCGGTTGAATGGGTTACAAATACACACCCTGGGTTACAGACATTGTCACGTGATAATTGCTGTAGTTTTGGCCAAATATAATCAGTGGCTATTTTGCCTTCAAGACGTTCATATGATGGCCAGTCAATACGCTCATCAGCGTGATTTAACCAAAATGATGACCAGTATTGCTCTCCGTCTAACGCAACGTCAGTATTGCTTGCATTTGCTAATTGGTCTGCTTGAAAACCATGAATGAGAATGGTTTTGTATTGACCGGCATAAGCCGTTTGAGTAGCGCAGCTTAGCAAGGCAATTGAGCCAAATATCAGCGTTAAAGGTTTTTTCAGTAAACTCATTTTTAAATCTCCGTATAGTATTTTTAGTTTATTTTTCAATATCCTTTTGCTTTTAGAGCACAGCGAGTCGCCAATAGTGGTCACACTATCGGTATTCTCAGCAACTAAATGCAGTGGGAGGGGAATTCACTAATTACATATGTTATTTATTTGCTGTAATTAGTTGTGTTAAATAGCAAGCGAGCAGAGCTTGCTATTTAAGTCTTACACCGCCGTTATGCTGAACTCGTTTCAGTTTCCCCAGAGGTTAATTCAACAAATAAATCAATGGTGCGCTCGCTACGACTTACGAATGGGTTACTTCTATCCCATACATAACCTGCTAACACAGAAGTGATTTGGCGTTTGATTTTTTCTGGTTTATCGACGCTAAAAAATAACGATTTAAGCCTGCCGTCGTACCAGCTGTCGATATAAGTACGCATTACATCGATGCCTGACAGCATGTGTTGCTGGTAGTCTTGCTCCCAGTCAACTTGCTCGCCATTAAGCTCTTTTGTGACTAAATCTGCTGCGACCGCACCAGATTCGATGGCAAACATAACACCTGCAGAAAACACGGGATCGATAAACTCACTGGCATTACCGGTTAACACGTAGTTTTTACCGTATAGCTGTTTGATGCCTTTTGAGTAACCATGGATGGCTTTTGGCGCCATACATAGAGTAAGCCCTTCGATCATTTGTGAGGCATTTTCATTTTGCGACAGTAGCGTGAGGAAATGCGTTTCATCATCACCGTCTGGACTTTTTAATACCTCAGGGTTTCCAACAAAGCCGACTGATACACGGCCATCAGAGAATGGAATAAACCAAATCCACACATCTTCTGCATGCACTAAAATGGTCACTTTGCCATTTTCTTCACCTTCAACAACCCCATTTTCAGGCTTGAACTGGGCAAAGATAGTCCCTCTGACAGGCGATGATGACGGTTCATTGAGGTCTAAGTGATTCGCTAAGACTCGACCATAGCCACTCGAATCTACAACAAATTTACTTTGGACTTCTTTATGAGTACCAGCTTCATCAACCACTTGAACGATAGGGTGCTCTGGTTCGAAGTTAACATTGGTCACAGTGGTACCAAATTCGATATTAACCCCCATTTTTTGAACTTCTAGTGCGAGTACGTTATCAAAGTCATCACGTGGTACTTGCCAAGTCCATGTCCATCCCTCGGTATAGTTATTCGAAAAATCAAAAAACTCTTGAAATGGGCCCTGCTTAAAGTTGGCGCCTATCTTTTTTTGATAACCGCGTTCAAGTAACGCAGGCATAAAGCCGGCATCTTCAAGGTGTGCCATACTTTGTGGTAATAAGCTTTCACCGATCACATAGCGGGGAAAGTGACTGCGTTCAACTATTTTGACTGTTAAGCCTGATTTGGCTAATTTAGCCGCTGTCATAGTTCCTGCTGGTCCAGCACCAATAATGAGTACGTCTACGAATTCCTTGATCATTAAGTATTCCTTAATCGCTTGAATATTATTAAAAATAAATACAACAAATTAAATACTGTGGTGTGGAATAACTAACCTTCTTAAAACTTGAAATGCTAGCCATCCCACCATGTTTGTTGTATTAATGTCCTGTTGCCCTGTTAAGAGGCGAGTGTGTTTAAAAGTGTTGTAACTTGTATGATGTCCTCTGGATTTTTTATCCAATCATTATGATTGGATTTCAAAGTCAAAATACTCGGCTGTGAAGTGTCGACGACTTCATTCAAAAAGCTATCAGGGACTGTTAAGTAGTAATTAAGTAAATGCTCCACTAATAACTGCTTATCCCGATCTTCAGCGTTTTCGTTTGGTATCACTTTGCTGGTCGCCTTAAGCACAACCGTATGAGCGTTGGTTATTAACTTGTTAGCGGGGGTATATTCGTAGTTAATTTTGTCTGGTATCACATCGGCTAAATGCGGGTGAGTGTTGAATATCTCATTATTTACCATGTGGTAATTGAAACACGGGTCTGCAAACACCAAATGACTGACCTTATCACCTGCATATTCTAATTGTTTCGCGATTTCCACAGCGAGCGTTGCACCAAAGCTCCAACCAAATAATCGATATGGACCTTGTGGCTGGAGTTGCTTGATGTGCTGTACATATTGGCTTGCTAGCCTTGAAAAGTCATAAAATTGAACGGCAAACTCACCACCTTGCTGAGTCTGTGCGGCATAAATATTGTTAAAACAATGGCAAGGGCCTTGTAGTTTTGGTACAAGCGAGTTGATATAGCTTTCTGCACCACCCCCTCCAGGAGGCAGCAAGAACCAGGGAGTAGAGGGTTGATCGAGGTTATAGCTTAGCACTGAGTCAATATCTGATAAGGTGGTTAAGCCGCCTTGAGCAGCTGCGTCACATGCTTCCTTGATAACTTGCTCTAACGCGGTTTTAAATTGGTTTTTAAATGTGTCACTTTGCGCATCACTGAGTCGACTGGCAATACTAACTTGCAATTGACCAACTCGAACTTCTGCATTGATAATTAAGGCCATTAAATCGACATTACGCGGATCACTGGCCAAACCGGCGGACTCGGACAGCAGGGATAGCCCCTCACTTTTTGATGATTTCTTCGTATCTAATTGGCCTAAATAGTTAAAACTAATGTTTGGTAGCGCACTGGTATTTAAAAGCTGTTTAGAATTTAACACACCAAACCCAATGCCCTTATCTGGAATATTTCTCAGCATCTCTTTGGTATTAATAATGGTATCGGCGATTGTATGTTGTGACGAGAGCCGCACAGGGTACATGCTGGTAAACCAGCCAACGGTGCGAGAGATATCGATATTTTCTGCTAATTGCTCTCTACCGTGACCTTCCAAGGTAATATGACTTGATGTTTGGTCAAACGTTTTATTGAGTGCCAAAGATAAGGCTGCTAACAGTAAGTCATTAATTTCGGTGCTAAAGCCTTTAGGGGCTTCTCTAAGGAGCTTATGCGTCAGGTGAGTATCAAAGCTAAAATGTGTGCGTACCACTTCTTGTGCAATTGGTGCTGTAGATATGTTTGTACACACGTCGTTCCAATAAGGCTGTTGTTGCTCAAAAGAGTATTGCTCTAACGTCGTTGCCCATTGTCTATAGCTGCTGGTTTTTTCCGAGATAGGCGCATTTAACAGAAACTTACTGAGATCTTCAATTAAGATCCGCCACGAAATACCATCAATAATTAAATGGTGAAAAGCCAGATACAGTTTAGATGTGTTATCGACATGGTTATTGAGCACAGCACAGCGCCACAATGGCCCCTTTTGCAAGTCAAATTGGCTTTGCATCGTGGTTAACTTGGTTTGAACATCGTTGTCATCAAGGTGAGTAACATCCACAATTTCTAAGCTTGGAGACGGGCAACATTCTAAATTTTGGTAGTTTTGGATGACCCCTTCGTTGTCAAACGTATACTGTGCGCGCAACATATCATGGTGAGAATGTAACCATGATATGGCGTCATTAACGCGCGTTATGTCTGTCTGTTCGGGTAGCTGTATCAAACAAGATTGATTGAAATGCGCTGGCTTTGCGAATTGTTGTTCAAAGAACCACTTTTGAACTGGCAGTAAGCCTGCTTCTCCTTCTAACACCCCTTTTTCACGTTCTATTTCAATACATGGGTCTTTCGAATTGATCTGCTGCGTTAATTGGCGAATAGTTGGCTGCTCAAATATATCTCTTGTAGTGAGCTGGTAGCCACTTTGTTTGATTGCTGACATCAATTGAATACTGATAATTGAGTCGCCGCCGATTTGGAAAAAATTATCATCAATACTGACTTTATCCAGGCCCAGCAAATGGCACCAAATTTTAGCAAGCGTCTGTTCTACTTCATTGCGTGGTGCAATGAATAATGCTTCAGTTGAGAAGTTGGGTTCAGGGAGTGCACGTTTATCAATTTTTCCATTCACAGTCATTGGTAATGAGGGAATCGCTTGAATGGCCGAGGGCATCATATAACTCGGAATTCTTTGCGTTAATTGTTGTGAGATGACGGCAGCATCAAATGGTGCATTGTCGTCTATCACGACATAAGCGACAATACGTTTAAACTCCTCATTAGAGAAGACTTGCACCGTTGCTGTGAGGATGTTGTCACATTGTTGTAGTGCGTTTTCAATTTCGCCTAATTCAATACGATAGCCGCGAATCTTTACTTGAAAATCATTTCGGCCAATATATTCTAGCTGCCCATCTTGACTCCATTTAACTAAATCACCACTTTTATACATGCGGTTCATACCGCGCTGCAGATGTTCCGGTGTTGCAAATGGATTGATTAAGAAAACAGAGTCAGTCAAATCAGGCCTGTTTACATAACCACGTGCCATGCCAACGCCGCCTATATACAACTCGCCAACAACACCTGGCGGTAGTAGGTTGCCAGCAGGCGATAACACCAAGGCTTGTTTATTATTAAGCGCACGACCAATAGGCGCTGATGACGTATTACTGCTGAGCTTGCAGATGGTGGCGTAAACAGATGTTTCTGTTGGGCCGTAAGCATGGTACATCGTGAGCTTAGGTGCAATTTCTTGAATTAACTTCACTTTATCTAAGTCTACTTGTTCACCACCAAAATTGATTTGCTTTAATGGGGTATCGACAAAAAAGGTGGTACTGGCAAAGCGGTTTAACAAGGCGGTTGTCATGAACAAAGTATCAATGTCGTTTTCAATACATCTGATTCTTAACAAGTCAGGGTCAACAACGTTACCATGGTCAATCAGATGCATTGTGCCCTGATTACAGAGGGTTACAAAGCAGTCAAAGATGAAAGCGTCAAAGGTTATGCTCGACAAGCTCGCAACATTTTGTAGTAGGTTGCGGTCTATAATGCTTGAATCGGTGGCAAAGGAAACGAGGTTTTGATGACTTATTTCGACACCTTTTGGATTACCAGTAGTCCCTGATGTATAGATTATATAAGCAAGGTCGTGTGGGGCCCTAGGTATACTCAAAGGAGTTAATTGTGTGTATTCCGATTCATGGTGAGTATCAGATAATATGCTTATTACTGTCTGACTTTCACCCGCCAAGCAGCTTTGTAAAGAAGTTTGAGTATCGTGTTGGGTTATCGCAACTTTTGCCTGACAATCATTTGCGATGTACTGCACACGCTGTGCGGGAAAATCAGGTGAGATAGGCACATAGCAGCCACCGGCTTTTAATATCGCTAATATGGCGACAATCGAGTCTATTCGCTTATTATGAAACAGTATAACTGGGAAGTCGTCATTATCAGAAATCGCTTGAGCGCGCTTAACCTCAATTAAGCGGTGTGCTAAGCGGGTAGAGCGTATTTCTAAATCTTCATAGCTTACTCGATCGTTATTGCAAACCACTGCGTCATGCATTTGTGACTGTCTACTAAGGTGCGTTATTAATTCATGCGCGGTGGTGTCATGTGGGAACTCTGCGAAGGTATTATTCCAATCAGCTAAAATCTGAGTCTGTTGCTCAGCTGTGCATATGTCAATGTGTGCATGCTCTAGGTTAGGCTTTTGCCCTATCTGAGCAAGAATAAGTAACAATTGATCTATTAATACTGTCGCCTGTGATTGTGCAAGCCACTGTTGGTTATACTGCAAAGTAATATCAAGACTTTCGGTCTCTTTTACCACAAGCGTTAACGGAAATTCTACACGTTCTGCGCTGGCTGAAAACTGCCACTTTTTCGCTTGTTGCTGCGCTTGCGGATCATCCATGCTGGGATAGTTTTCAAATACAAGCAGACTATGAAATAAACGTTCGCCGTTATTTTGTAATTCAGCGAGACCAATATTACTGTGGCTATTTAATTCTAAAATCGCATTTTGGATAGTGGTGAGCTGTTCAGAAATACTGTGCTTGTTATCCCAATTAATCGCCAATGGTAGGGTATTAATATAGGCACCAACACTTTGCTCAACATTTGGTACAGGCATTTCTCTGCCGGCAACGACAGTGCCTACAATTGTTTGTTCGTCCCGTGTGTAAATTTGCACGAGTTTGTGCCACGCCAATTGAATTGCACTATTAAGCGTCACCGCTTGTTTACTACAAATATTCTGTAATGCGGCGTAGTGATGATTGGGTAAACGAGTGCTAATCTCGTTTGCCGTAGTATTTACACGTGATTTCTCCAAGTCGACCGTGATGGAAAACATACTGTTTAAATCATTTGCTGCAACGAACTCTTTCGTCTTCTTTTGCCAGAATTTACGCGTTTGGGTTTGCGTATCTCGCAGGTGAGCTTGCGCTAAATGGTAGGCTTCATCAGGTATCACCGAAGGTACAACATCACGCAGTAATGCGCTGTAATACTGATGCACGCATTGCATGAGTATTGGACCACTCCAGCCATCACAAATGCTATGATGCTCGGTTTTTAAAAGTCTGTAGTGTTGCTCGGTATGCTTGATTAGTTTGAGTTTTAATAGCCCAGGTTGAGAGAAATCAAATGGGGTATGTAACATCTCATACTCTAACTTCTCTATTTCTTGGTTATGTAGCTCTGGCGAGAGATGAGTTAAATCAACGACGTCATAATTGTGTGTATTAACACCCGCCTCTTTACTGATGATTTGCACAAGTGCTTGCTGATAATCATAAGCGGTGCGCAATGCGGGGTACCGCATAGAAGTCAAAACCCAAGCTTGACGATATTTTTCTAGATTAATTTCGTCAAAATATTGCATTTGAGATTGAACTCGATACGCCACATCTTCGGGATAGCTCAGTTGATGCAGCACAAAGCCCTGCTGTAAATTATTGGCAGGATAGAGGGCTTCAATAGCATAGCGGTGCTGTAAAGACTGTAAGTGTGACATTGATATGTTGGTTAACTTATAGTCACTTGGGGTGTTTGTACTACCTAGCTTGGCTTGCTCACAACAGAGTTCAATCGTTGTCAGTAACTGCTGTTCGAACTCAGCAAGGAATTGTTGCGTTTGGTTATTATTAAGCTGACTATTGACGTTAATGGTTAAACTATCGGCTATCACTGCGGCATTGATATCCAGAGCGAATTCAGAGGTGTTTATTGGTGAAATTGCACTGCCAGAGTGCTTATCTACTAAGTATGCACCGTCAGGTTTTTTCTGTTTGCTGTTACTCCCTACTTGACCAAGATAGTTAAAGCAAATGGTGGGTAATGAGCCAGTAAGTTGTTCTGAGAAATAACATGGACCAAAACCAACGCCGTTGTCAGGAATTGCACTTAGCGACTCTTTTATGTCAATAATCGTTTGTGTTTCACTGTCACGGGTTGTTAACAGTACGGGGTAAATCGATGTAAACCATCCAACGGTACGAGAGACATCTAGCGCGTCATCAATGGCTTCACGTCCATGTCCTTCCAGCATCACTAAGTTGTCTTTATTGCCTGTTAATTTGGTCAATGTGCTAGAAAGTGCACTTAGGATCAGATCTCTAGGTTGCGTGTTAAAGCCATGGTTAGCTTGCGTAACAAATAGGTTAGATGTGGTTTGGCTTAAAGTTAATTGCACCTGCTGTTGCGATGCAATTGGCTGCAATGGTGCGCTATTATGATCTAATATTTTTTGCCAATACACGCGCTGCTTAGAATGCTCCGTAAGGTAGTTATTGAGACCTGTTTGCCATTGGCGGTAACTACTGGTTTTGTTATTAGCTAGGTTTTTACCCGTTAACAACGTGTTGAGGTCCTCAATAATGATCCGCCAAGATACAAAGTCGATAATGAGATGATGAAAAGCACACAATAGATAATCAGTATTGTTTGCGGTGTCAGACAGTTTGGCCACCTGCCATAATGGTCCCGTTTTTAAATTGAATTCACTCTGCAGCTGTGTGGCTAATGCGTGATATTGATCGTCGTTTAACTCTGAGATATCTCGTTCGATAATATCCGGTACAGAGCAATGCGCTTGATATTGTTGTACCACGCCCTCATCAGAGTCTTGAAATTGGCACCGAAGAATATCATGTTGCTCTGCGAGTTTAATGAATGCGTTATGCAGCGTTTCACAGCTGACTAAAGGCGGCAGCGCTAACATAAAAGTTTGGTTCCAGTGATTCTCATTGGCTAACTTTTTATTGAAAAACCAGTGTTGAATGGGGAGCAATTCAAATGTGCCAGTGAGCATACCTTGTTCAGCATCAATATGACGCTGGGTTGTATTACTTGTTTTTAGCAAGTACGCAAGACGTGCTGGTGTAGGTGCATTGAAAATATCTTTTACTTGCAGTTGTATATCTTGCTCTCTTAACTGAGACACAAGTTGGATACTGACAATGGAATCTCCCCCAATTTGGAAGAAGTTATCTTCAATGCCGACTTGTTCAATTCCCAAAACCTCCTGCCAGATGTCACACAGTTGTTGCTCTAGCTCATTACGAGGTGCAACGTAGTTGTTCTCATCAGTGAAGGTGGGAGTAGGGAGCGAAGCTCTATTGAGTTTCCCGTTGCCAGTTAATGGCAGGTCTTCAATTATAGTGAAGCTACTAGGCACCATATATTCAGGCAGCTGCTGCGATAAACTGACGCGTAATTGTGCAATGTCTACTTCGTCAGCATTGTGCGGCACGATATAGGCAGCTAAAGCTTGGCCTGCATTGTGTGCTACATCAATCACCACCGCATTTTTAAGTTCAGGAAGTGCACTTAATACGGCACTTATCTCACCGAGTTCAACACGATAGCCCCTGATTTTAACCTGTTCATCGTTACGACCTAAGTATTGAATATCGCCGTTATTCAACCAACGCGCTAAGTCACCGGTTTTATACAGTCGTGTATGGTTAGGTTGATGAGAGAACGGATTCGCAATAAAGCGTTCTTGATTGAGCTCGTCACGATTTAAATATCCTTTAGCGACACCACAACCCGAAATATAGAGTTCACCCGGCGCACCAATAGGCACAGGTAATAAGGCATCAGATAATACATGCAACTGCACATTACTGTAGGGTTTACCAATGCCCTGATGTTGGCGCGGATAGGCTTGCGCGAGCATCGCGCCAACGGTGGCTTCGGTTGGGCCGTATTCATCAAAGATGGCATCGCAATAGGGGGCGAGTGTTTGTACACTTTGCTCAGTGAGGGCTTCGCCCCCAAGCATGAGCGTTGCAACTTGAGTGTCACTGTCAGGGAAAATAGACAATGCCAAACTCGGGGTGGTTTTAACAAACTGTACATTAAGCGTACGGATATGGTCGCGGTAAGCGTCGACATCGAGAATATCACCGGTATATAAGCAGATCTGTTGTCCGTGTAACAGCGGGCATAAAGTGGTGGTAACAGATAAGTCAAAACAGTAGTTAGATGAGAAGTCGATACGTTGGTATTGTTTGCCAAGAGCGTGTGTTAACGCATCAAGGTAATACAGTGCATTACGCTGACTCAGCATGACACCTTTTGGTGTGCCAGTGGTCCCAGAGGTGTAAATGATATAGGCCAAACGCTCGAGGTTATTAGGTCGAGTCAGGGTAATATCGACCAATGGGTCGGTACACAGGTCCACATTAATACACTGAGCTTGGTCAAGCATCGGTGCCAAAGTATCACAGAGTGTCGTATCACTGAGTACTAAAGCTGTTTGTGTATCTTCTAAAATAAACTCAACACGAGAGTGTGGGTATTGAGGAGATACAGGCACATAAGCGCCACCGGCTTTAAGAGTGGCCAATATGGCAACGAGCATATTGACGCTGCGTTCAAAATACAATGCGATGGGACAATCAGCAGGTAAGCAGGTGTCGGCATCAGGGTGAGATTCAACAATATAGGCTGCGAGGGTATCTGCCCGGTGATTGAGGGCTTGATAGCTCAAGGTCTCGCCGTCAGCGGTTGCAATGGCAATGGCATTCGGTGTTGCTTGGGCATGCTGCTCAAATAATGTTGCTAGGTCGAAGGTAGCATCGAACGCTCGCTCAGTGTTATTCCAGCTTTGTAGTAATGATTGCTCATGATTTAATAGCCCTGCTACGGTAGAAATAGGCTGAGTATCATCGTCTAATAGTTTATCGAGCATGCACACAAACCGCTCACTAAGGGCCTCGATAAACGGCTTTGAATATACCGCAGTACTATAATTTAAATCACCGAAAACACCTGAATCGGCATTTTGTAACAGTAAGCTGATATCAAACTTTGCCACTTTATGAAGCGCTTTTATTTGTTCTTGTGGAACGGGCGCAAACAACTGTTGACTATCTTCGCTATTATTGGCGAACTGTTCTAGGCTAAACATCACTTGAAATAAAGGGTGTTGTGCGGGATCTCTGGTTAATTTGAGTGCATCTATCAGCTTATCAAACGGTAAGTCTTGATGGTTTTTAGCCTCAATGAGTGTTTGGTGTGTTTGCTTAATAAGTTCTACCCAATTTAACGCTGGGTTTGCAGATATCTTGAGTGGTAAACTATTTACAAGAAAGCCGACTAAGTTTTGAGTTTTAGAGTAATGGCGATTATCAGATGGAGTCCCAACAATGATTTCAGATTGATTACTTACTTTATTTAAAGTGAGTGCCCATGCGCTGATTAATACGACATATAAACTTGTTTCATGGCGCTGCGCGAGATCTTTTAGTTTATCTGAACGAGTTTTACCAAGCTGTATTGGGTGATCAGCACCTTGGTAACAAAACTCTTTAGGTCGATTTAAGTCGCTGTGCAATGTCAGTTGTTCAACACCATCAAATTGTGATACCCAGTAATCGAGCAATTGCTCAAGCGTTTCACCTTCTAGGTGATTTCTTTGCCAATTGGCATAATCGCGGTAAGTTAACTCAACTGCAGGGAGTTGCACTTCTTTACCGGCTTCACGCATATAATATGCTTGATGTAGATCCCGCATAAATATCTCTGTAGACCAGCCATCAAAAGCAATGTGATGCCAAATGAATAGCAAGTATTGTTTCGTGTCTGTATGCCAAGCTAATACTCTAATACTTGCTTCATTATTTAAGTCGAAAGGCGTATGAATCGCTTCTTGTACTACAGCGTTTAAAGCATCATGTTCGTTATCTATTAAGCGACTTTGCAATTCTAGGGTGTAATCAATTAGGGTTTGATAGTCGCCGTTTTGATCGCTTTTAAAAACGGTTCTGAGTGCATCATGACGTGTTACCACATGCGTGATAGCTTGCTGCAATATATCGATAGAAGTATGGTCATCTAGCGCGACTAAATATGGAATATGATAGGCGCTGGTCCCTTGTTCGAGTTGTTCAATAAACAATAAGCGTTCTTGCGCAAAAGAAAGTGGTGCACGATTGAGCTCTGTTAGCTGGTTAAACAGCTGCTTAGAAAACACCTTCCGATGCTCTAAAAACTGCATTAGCTGAGGCTTGTGTGCTTTTAATTTACCAATCAATGCAGCATCAGGCGTGGTGTTTCCAAAAGATAACTCAAGACCACCATCTTGTAACCAGATTGATAGATTATTCTGCTTTAGCTCATTCAATAGCGACAACATAGTTATATCCTTATGCTATTTGTTTGTTCTTCAATATCTGAATTATTGGGTACGTCAATATCAGGCCCTTGTGCTTGGGTATGACAATTATCAGCAATCGCAGCAACAGTTTTGTGTTCAAATAAAACGGTAATTGGAATTGATAATGACAGTGTTTTGTTACACTGGTTCATTAAACGGATTGCTGTAATTGAGTCGCCACCAAGGCGGAAGAAGTTATCTTCAATGCCGACTTGTTCAATTCCCAAAACCTCCTGCCAGATGTCACATAGTTGTTGCTCTAGCTCATTACGAGGTGCAACGTAGTTGTTCTCATCAGTGAAGGTGGGAGTAGGGAGCGCAGCTCTATTGAGTTTCCCGTTGCCAGTTAATGGCAGGTTTTCAATTATAGTGAAGCTACTAGGCACCATATATTCAGGCAGCTGCTGCGATAAATTGACGCGTAATTGTACAATGTCTACTTCGTCAGCATTGTGCGGCACGATATAGGCAGCTAAAGCTTGGCCTGCATTGTGTGCTACATCAATCACCACCGCATTTTTAAGTTCAGGAAGTGCACTTAATACGGCACTTATCTCACCGAGTTCAACACGATAGCCCCTGATTTTAACCTGCTCATCGTTACGACCTAAGTATTGAATATCGCCGTTATTCAACCAACGCGCTAAGTCACCGGTTTTATACAGTCGTGCATGGTTAGGTTGATGAGAGAACGGATTAGCAATAAAGCGTTCTTGATTGAGCTCGTCACGATTTAAATATCCTTTAGCGACACCACAACCCGAAATATAGAGTTCACCCGGCGCACCAATAGGCACAGGTAATAAGGCATCAGATAATACATGCAACTGCACATTACTGTAGGGTTTACCAATGCCCTGATGTTGGCGCGGATAGGCTTGCGCGAGCATCGCGCCAACGGTGGCTTCGGTTGGGCCGTATTCATCAAAGATGGCATCGCAATAGGGGGCGAGTGTTTGTACACTTTGCTCAGTGAGGGCTTCGCCCCCAAGCATGAGCGTTGCAACTTGAGTGTCACTGTCAGGGAAAATAGACAATGCCAAACTCGGGGTGGTTTTAACAAACTGTACATTAAGCGTACGGATATGGTCGCGGTAAGCGTCGACATCGAGAATATCACCGGTATATAAGCAGATCTGTTGTCCGTGTAACAGCGGGCATAAAGTGGTGGTAACAGATAAGTCAAAACAGTAGTTAGATGAGAAGTCGATACGTTGGTATTGTTTGCCAAGAGCGTGTGTTAACGCATCAAGGTAATACAGTGCATTACGCTGACTCAGCATGACACCTTTTGGTGTGCCAGTGGTCCCAGAGGTGTAAATGATATAGGCCAAACGCTCGAGGTTATTAGGTCGAGTCAGGGTAATATCGACCAATGGGTCGGTACACAGGTCCACATTAATACACTGAGCTTGGTCAAGCATCGGTGCCAAAGTATCACAGAGTGTCGTATCACTGAGTACTAAAGCTGTTTGTGTATCTTCTAAAATAAACTCAACACGAGAGTGTGGGTATTGAGGAGATACAGGCACATAAGCGCCACCGGCTTTAAGAGTGGCCAATATGGCAACGAGCATGTTGACGCTGCGTTCAAAATACAATGCGATGGGACAATCAGCAGGTAAGCAGGTGTCGGCATCAGGGTGTGATTCAATAATATAGGCTGCGAGGGTATCTGCACGGTGATTGAGAGCTTGATAGCTCAAGGTCTCGCCGTCAGCGGTTGCAATGGCAATGGCATTCGGTGTTGCTTGGGCATGCTGCTCAAATAATGTTGCTAGGTCGAAGGTGGCATCAAACGCTCGCTCAGTGTTATTCCAGCTTTGTAGTAATGATTGCTGTTTGAGTGTTTGCGTAGCAAGCTGAGAATGAGGCTGTTCAGGGTTTGCACATAGCTTTGATAAGATCAGACTTAATTCATTCAGTAAGTCATTGGCCCTAACTGTGGTTAACCAGTTGGGATTGAAGTGCATTTTGAACGACAGTGAATCGCCTTCTTGTTGTGCAACAACGGATAAGGGGTAATCCCCTTTTTCGATTGACTCTCTAAAGTGCCAAGCGCCAGTTGTCTCAGGTGCCGGGTAGTTTTCAAATACGAATAGAGAATGAAATAAGCGTTCTCCATTATTTTGTAAGCGAGATAAGGATACGTCGCTGTGGCTATTAAGTGACGCAACACGCTTTTGTATTTGTTTGAGTATGTCTCTACAGCTGGCATCGGCAGGCCAATCAATTGCCAAAGGTAAGGTGTTGATGAACAACCCCACAGCTTGCTCTATCCCTTGTACTGGAATTTCTCGACCTGAGACGGTTGTACCAACAATCGTTTGCTCATCTGCACTATAAATTGCAATGAGTTTGTGCCATGCAAATTGTAAGGCCGCGTTTAATGTTACCCCTTGTTGTTGACACACGCTTTGTAATTGCTGCAGCGGTTCACCTTGCAGTTGCAGTTCAACGCACTCAACCTGTTCCAGAGTCCGATTAATATTAAAATCGATGGTATTATCGAGTAATGCGTTAATGGCATTGGCATTGCCAAATCGTTGTTTTTCTTGCTGCCAGAATGACTGTGATCTATCCGCATGCTTTAGGTAATATGCCTGTGCATTCAAATAGGTTAATTGCTCTGTTACGTTAGGGATATTGCCATCTAGCAGTTGTCGGTAATGTTGCGACACCGCTTGTAACAACATCGGCCCACTCCAACCATCGTTGATACTGTGATGTTCTGTTTTGATTAATGTGAAATGATTGGCTTGTTGCTTAATGAGCTTAAAGCGTATCAATCCTGGCTGTTGTAAATTGAACCCAATTTGGCGATCCTGCTGTTGTAGCTGGGTTATTTCTCGTTCGATACAGTTACGGTCTAAATGACTTAAATCAATGACTTCAAAGTTATTGTGGTCAATACTTGGCTGCTTAGTGACAATTTGCAGTAACGTCTCTTGCCAATCGAAAGCAGTTCTTAAAATAGGGAACTGCTGTGAGGTGTAATGCCAAGCTTTAATAAACAATTCGACATTCAGTGTTTGTTTTATGTCCATAACCAACTGAACACGGTAAGCATCATCGTTAGGGTAGTTGACACTATGATAAATAAAGCCTTGTTGTAGACTATTCGCAGGGTAAATTGTTTGAATATCGTATTTAGCTTGTAGGCTTTGCAAGTGCTGCCAAGAGAGATCTTTTACCCCATAATCAGCCGGTGTATTCAAGGTGCAGATCTGTGCTTGTTTACATGCAGTATCAATAACTTGATGTAACGCAGACTTAAAATGTTCTAAAAACGCTAAGGTATGATTCTGATCGAGCTTTGACACGACCGAGAAGTCCAATTGACCATTCCTTACGGCGCCATTGATGTTTAATAGCAATGGGCTGTTAGCCTGCGCATTTTCTTGTGTCATGACGTAACCGACGTTTTGATCACTTAAATGCCACTCACCTTCTGTGCTGTTATTGTTTAATTGACCAAGATAGTTAAAGCATACCTGTGGTGTGATCGCTTGCATCTGTTGTGTGAGGCAAAAGCTACCAAAACCAATGCCTTTATCAGGTATTTGGCGTAAGTTTTCTTTGGTATGCACAATCGTATCAATGGTGTTATCAGCAACATCTAACCGCACCGGGTATGTGGTTGTAAACCAGCCAACAGTTCTACTGACATCAAGTTGAGGGTCGATAAGCTCTCGTCCATGCCCTTCAAGTTGAATGTGGTTTGTACTTTCGCCAAATGTGGCTTTGAGTGCAATTGCCAATGATGACAATAACAAATCGTTTATTTCAGTATTTAAGCCAGTATTTGCTTCACGTAGTAACTTATCGGTATCACTTTGCGCTAATTGGATGGTGTATTGTTGCGCGTCGGACGAACTTTCGAGAGGCGAGAAGTCACTTTGTACTTGCTGCCAATATTTTAGTTGCGCTTGATTGTGAGTCGCATAATCTTGGACTGCGTTTACCCACTGACGATAACTTGTGCCCTTATCAGCTAAGGTTTCATTTTTAAGTAATGTTTGTAAGTCTTCACTAATTACACGCCATGAGACAACGTCGATGATGCTGTGATGAAAGGCTAAGAATAAGCGGTTATACTTGCTGGATTCATGGGTGATCAATGCGGCACACCAAAGAGGTCCTTGGTGTAAATCAAACTGGCTTTGTAATTCGGTTAATGTCGCATGGATACCCTCACCGCCAGTGCTGAGATCGCTGGCATTGATATGTATGAGTGTGGGTGCCATGTGATCTGCTTGATAGCGTTGCACAGTGTTGTTTGAGTTTGTCTCGAAAGTACACCGCAGCATGTCGTGCTGCTGGTTGAGTTGCGCGAGTGCTTGCTGGATGTGTTGATGCGTATACGTCGTGGACACATTGAGCGTGAATGCTTGGTTCCAGTGGTTTGGGTTAGGGGGCAAATTGTCAAAAAACCAATTTTGAATCGGGAGTAATTCAAACTCACCTTCAAGTAGCCCTTGCTCTGTCATGATAGTAACTTCATGGCTTTGCTGGGTTTGTAATAAATAAGCTTGCTCAGCAATGGTGGGCGCTTCGATGATGTCTTTTACTTGAAGCACATGCCCAGCTTGGCGTAGTGCACTGACTAATTGAATTGAAACTATTGAATCTCCGCCGATGCGGAAAAAGTCATCTCGAACGCCGATTTTTTCGATCCCCAGTACTTGTTGCCATATCTGACAAAGCTGTTGTTCAAGTTCACTTGTTGCCTCGACGTAATTATCGCTCGCGGTAATACTCGGCTGTGGCAAAGATTTGAAATCAATTTTACCGTTGTTATTCATGGGTAAGTGTTCTACTTCCATGAAATAGGTCGGTATCATATAGTCAGGCAGCGCTAATGCGAGTTTTTCACGTAATTGGACTTCGCAAAAAGCTTCTTTTTCATTGCGAATAAAGTAAGCCAGTAGTTGCTTGTTACCCGCTTGTTCGAAAACAGTAACAACCCCTTGCTTTATTTCAGTTTGATCTGTGAGAACCGTTTCAATCTCAGGTAACTCAATGCGGAAACCGCGCAACTTAATTTGATGGTCGTTGCGGCCAATATACTCAAGTTCGCCTCTAAAGGTCCAACGAACGAGATCACCAGTTTTGTATAGCTTGTCATACCCATTTTCGATATCCGATGCACTTGCAAAAGGGTTATCTATGAAGCGCTCAGCAGTGAGCTCAGGCTTATTGAGATAGCCCTTGGCTAAGCCAGCTCCACTGATATAGAGTTCACCAGCAACGCCTGTTGGAACTGGCGTGAGGTTATCATCTAATAGATATACTTTTCGTTGGTTGATTGGCTGACCAATGGGTACTGAACCGGTAAAATCAGCGCAATTGTAGAACGTTGCAAAGGTGGTACTTTCGGTTGGCCCATACGCGTTAATTAATCGGGTTGGGCGGTTATCGCGGGCAATAATGTCTTTTACTATGTGTGGGGTTAAGGTTTCGCCGCCAGAAATTACACATTTCAACCCATCATAGATGTTATTTTTTTGTACATATAATGAATCGAATAATGTTCGGGTCAACCACAGTATGGAGATGGCATTTTTCTGTAAAAGTGTGGCAATTTGATCCGGTTCAGCACCACAGTGGGCAGGTGCTACAACAAGCTTTGCCCCTTGTACGAGAGGCGCCCATACTTCAAATGTGGCAGCGTCAAAATTTGGGTTCGACATATGCAAGTATACGTCATCACGAGTCGCATTAATCACGTCAGTCGATTCAACAAGTGAGACAATTGCTCTATGCGGTACGACCACGCCTTTTGGTTCTCCAGTGGTGCCAGAGGTATAAATAATATACGCGTCATCAACGCTGCTTGTTGTGGCAATTTGGCATCTTGATTGCTCAAACAACTGCACTTTGTCAATGGGAACGGTATTACAGCTAAAGGCTTTATTAAGGCGTTCAAAACGCAGTTGTAAATCAGATTGGGTCAATACCAATGTGCACTGTGTATCATCCAATATATAGCTGATCCGCTGATCTGGATACTCTGGGTTGAGTGGCGCATAGGCATAACCTGCTTTTAATATAGCAAGCATACTGACAACCATGTCAATAGAGCGTGTTGCAAAAATACCAATAAACCGACTCGGGTTGTCACTGCGTGCTTGTTCAGCTTGTATGTGTGAAGCGAGCGTGTCAGCACGTTGGTCGAGCTGTGCATAGGTTAACGTATTAGAGTCATCTTGCAGTGCAATATCGTCGGGATAGCGCTGCGCATTTTGCCACACCATATGGTGAACCGTTGTTTTTAAATTTACTGATGGCGTGTTGTTATGGTCAATTAATAGGCGTTGTGATTCAGCTTCATCTAGAAATACAATGTCGTTATGTGATTGATTTAAATCTTGTGTTGTCGCAACCAGTACTTTTTCCATTTGTTGTAAAATACGGTTAGCTTTAACTTGAGTAAGCCAGCTTTGGCAAAAGCTCAGTTTTAGTAGTAACACATCTTGCTGCTCTACCACGCTGATTGTAAGTGGGTAGTCCACTTTTTCGATCATTTTATTAAATGACCAAGCTAAAACATCAGTGCCTGTTGGGGTGGGGTAATTCTCAAAGACAAATAAGCTGTGGAATAGCCGAGAACCAGGGTCTTGTAATTCAGACAAGGCTACCCCACTATGGCTGTTCATTTGAGCAATAGCGTGCTTTAGCTCAGTCAGTAAGTCGCCAATAGACTTTGACTGAGACCAGTTCAGTGCTAGCGGTAATGTATTGATATACAATCCAACGCTTGAGTGGATCTCATCAATCGGTAACTCGCGCCCAGACACGGTTGTGCCCACAATTGTTTGTGTATCTTGACAATATAATTGAATAATTTTATGCCAAGCAAATTGCATAAGCACATTGAGAGTGAGACCTTGCTGTTGCGCAAGTTTTTTGAGTGCACTGTGTAAATCCGAAGGCAGTTTGAGCTCGCAGCTTCCAGCATTGGTCAAAGCCACTGACTTAGATAAATCGATATGGGTACTTAACATGCGATTCAAGTCATTTGCATGTTCAAATTGCTGTTTCTGAGTTTTCCAATATGTGTTATCTGTCAGTGTTTGCTGTGCATAATGGCGCTGAGTTGCTTCATATGCTGTTTCCTCAATGACAACTGCAGGTTTTTGTTGAGACAGTAATTGGTAATTCTTGTGCACAGTTTGCAGTAGTACAGGAAAACTCCAACCATCACTAATACTATGGTGCTCTGTTTTTAATAATGTAAAGTGTTGCGCGCCGCGCTTTATTATCTTAAAACGCATTAAGCCAGATTGACTGAGATCAAAAGGGGTATGCCTATCTGATTTTATAATGTCTTCAAGCTGTTGTTGTTGCTGTTGAACCGTTTGATTGGACCAATCAAGGAATGAGAAATGGCCGTCAGTGAAGCCTGCTCCCCCTTTAATTACTTGTAATATGTCATTTTCCCAGTCAAATGACACGCGCAATGCAGGATAACGCATAGAGGCAAGGATCCATGCTTCTTTATATAAATCTAAATCGAGAGATTGGTTGTAATCTATGATTAATTGGACTCGATAAGCATCATCATCAGGTTGTACTAAGTGATGATATATAAACCCTTTTTGCATGCTATTAGCAGGGTAAATTCCTTTTATTTCGCTATCAGAAGCAAGTTCGTTGTCTAAAGCTTGTTCAAAATCTGATTCATTAAAGATACGTTTATCATTTAAAAACTGTAGTAACGTACTTTTGTTTTCTGTTAACCATTCAATCCACTGCGGGCTCACGCCAGCATCTGAGTGTGCTATTTGTACTTTGTCGCCATTGGCCCAAACTGCGACATTATCCTTTGCTAGTAATTGGCATAAGTTCAACATAATTTAGATCTCTAACTGCTGGTTTTTGGTTGTTTTAGGAGTTTTTGCTTTAGGTGCTGCTGATATCACTTTATTCTTTAATTGGGTAAGGTGATCGACACTCAAACCTTTGACATCAAAGTCACTGGGAGTGGTCACCGTGCCTTTTTGCGCTGTCTCAAAGGCGACTTGAACGACACGTTTGATTGCTTCTTGAAGCGCCTTTTTAAAATTAAACGCGGTCTCAGGCGGTAATTGAGCGTCAATTTTGATCCGCAGTTTCTTATCTTGAATAAGGGCATTAATGTCTAGCAATAAATGACTGGTATTGCGGTGATCCACCGTACTTGTTTGCAGTGAACCATCAATTTGCCACTCAGATTGCGTTGCGTTTGATAGCTGACCAAGATAATTAAAGCTCAAAGGGGGAAGCTGCCATTGAGGGTTATGAGCATGATGGGCCCCAAAGCCCACACCTTTGTTAGGCACTTTTCTTAATGCCTCTTTAACTTGAATAATGGTCTGGTTGATAGTCGTGGCAGTATTGAGCTTTAAAGGATACAAGCTTGTAAACCATCCAACGGTGTTGTTGATATCTAAGTCATCACACCATAACTCTCGGCCGTGGCTTTCTAGCGTAATAATTGGGCTAGATTGTTGTAATGACGTGCCAAGACTTATGGCCAGAGCACTGAGTAACAATTCTTCGATATTGGTGTTGAATCCTTTGTTCGCTGACGTCAAAAGTTGGTCAGTGAATTGGTTATCAAATTCAAGCCATTGAGTTTGCTTTTCATGGGCTTTGTCTGGTAATTGTGGGGCATGGCTTAACGTATCCAACCAAAACTGCTGTTCATCAGCATGTAATTGAGCATAGTTAGACATCGCATTTACCCATTGACGATAGCTGCTTCTTTTCTCAATGAGTGGTTGTTCTTGTAACAGACTTTGTAAGTCTTGCGCAATGATGCGCCATGAGACAGCGTCAATAAGTAAATGATGTACAGCAAAGAAAACACGATTGAAGGTCTGTGAGTCATCAGTTAATAATATGGCTTGCCACAAGGGACCGTCGGTTAAGTTAAAGTTGGCTTGGTAGTCATTTAATTGTGCAATGAGCGTATCTTCACTGAGCGCAGTCGTATCAATGCTAAGCAGTTCGGCCATACCAGTTTCTAGCACATATTGCTGTAGGTGATTTTCAGTATCAAAGCGACAGCGCAGCATATCATGCTGCGTACTTAGCTGTTCAAGGGCATGTGATAGTGCATCATAACTCACTGACTTAGGGACGAGTACACTAAAGCATTGGTTCCAGTAATTTGGATTCTCTAACGCTAAATTAAAGAACCACGACTGGATCGGAAGGAGTGAAAAGGATCCTGTTAGCGCACCTGTTTCTGTTACTATATGTCGTTGGTTTTCTTTTAAATCGATTATTCTCAGTGCTAATGTTTGTGCGCAAGTACATTCAAAAATGTCTTTCACTTGTAACTCAATTGACTGCTTTCTGAGTTGCGCGACAAGTTGAATGGTGAGAATTGAATCACCACCGATATTGAAAAAGTCGTCTTTGACGCCGACTTTCTCTCGACCCAATAACGATGCGAACGCATTACATAAGATTTGCTCAAGCTCTGATGTAGGCTCACAGTATTGACTATCACTTTCGAAGGTTGGCAAAGGCAGTGCTTTACGGTCAATTTTACCGTTACTAGTTAAGGGAATTTCATCTAACTCTGTAATGGTTTTTGGGCACATATAATCAGGCAAGTTTGCGACTAAATATGTGCGCAGCTCTGAGGTTGATATCTCTTTATTTGCGGATTTTTTAACATACGCGGCTAAGTACTTAGAGGCTTGCTCTTGTCTATCAATAACGACAGCCTGGTCAACACTTGCATGCTGGCTTAAAATACTTTCTATTTCTCCCAATTCTATTCGATACCCGCGTATCTTTACTTGGCCATCATTTCGGCCGATGTATTCAAGTTCACCCTGTGGCAGTTGCCTAACAACATCACCTGTTTTATAGAGACGGTTGTAGCCAATACTTTGTTCATCAGCAGTTGCAAATGGATTTGAGATAAAGCGCTCAGTTGAGAGGTCATCGCGATTTAAATACCCACGTGCTAACCCAGCTCCCCCAACATAGAGTTCACCTAGAGCACCGACCTCGGTTTGCTGCATGTGTGAGTTGAGTACATAAGCAGTCATATCACTAATAGGACGGCCAATAAAGGATGCTTTGGTGTTGCTGTGTACTGTGAGCTCTTTGTAAGTTACGTGCACGGTCGTTTCTGTAATACCATACATGTTGATGAGCAAAGGGTGATTGTCGCCATAGTGTTGCCACCAAGGAAGGAGCATTTCAGAGTTGAGTTTGTCACCGCCAAAAATAACGAACCGCAATGCACTAAAGTCTAACGATTGCTCAATAGCTTGATTGCTAAATTCATAAAAAGCACTCGGTGTTTGGTTTAATACCGATATTTTTTGTTGTGAGCATGTTTTAGCAAATGCGGCAAAATCTCTGATCTGTGACTTTTTAGGAATGAATAAGGCCCCCCCATGGAGCAGTGCGCCCCACATCTCCCAGACGCTAAAGTCGAATGTATAAGCGTGGTAAAGTACCCACCGATCTGAATGAGTAAATTGAAAGTTCTGTGCTGTAGAGGTGAACAACCTAAGGACGTTATGATGTGTTTGCATGACGCCTTTTGGTTTTCCTGTGGTTCCCGAGGTGTATATGATGTAGGCAATATCTTGGCTTTGTGGCCCAGATTCAGCGAAACACTGACTGCATTCCATAGCTGCATCAACTTCAATTAATTGCGTTGTTATATTAAGCAGTTCAATTTTTTGCTGAACTTCTTGGTGCAACTCACTATCGATGATGAGTAGGGCAGGTGCAGTATCTTGTAGAATGAAATCAGTACGAGTACTGGCATGATCCGGAGACAATGGGATGTATACAGCGCCCACTTTAACAATCGCTAAAATGGCAATTAGCATATCAACGCTCGGCTCCATATAAAGCGCAATGTGTGCCTGAGCGGGCGTCTGCCCGAGATGCTCAAAGCGGGCATTAATAAGGTTGGCTACTTGATTTGAACGTTGTTCAAGCTCTCGGTAGCTAAGTTGTGTATGCTCAGTAAAAATTGCGATATTGTCAGGATGAGTATTCACTTGTTGCTGGAATGTGTGGCTAAGAGAAGTCATCTCGGTGTAGTTTTCAGCTGCATTATTACCATGACTCAGTAACGTATTCTTCTCTGCTTGAGTCAGAATTGGTAAGCTTGCGATACAGCCTTGTTGTTGGCTTTGCAGCGCTTGTAAAAACCGAAATTGCACATCCCCAAATCGCGACAAGGTTTCAGGTGCAAACATTGCTTTATTAGCGACAATTTTTCGACCTAAGCCACCAGAAGTTTCAAAGTGTGTGAATTCAATATCAAATTGCGCAATACTTGGTTCGACCGGAATACCTTTGACGATCACATGCTGTTGACCAAGCTGAGTTTGATAACCTTTACGACCAATCATAAGTGGCGTAATGTCTGCGCGTATACCTTTTGTTTTGAGTTTTGCAAGATAATTACAGGTTACATTTATGTATTTTGCCGCGTTACTGTTGGGCTCGTGACTCAGTAATAACTGTGTGAGCCCACTAGATACTTTCAATACAAGTTCAGACAAACTGAGTGTATCTATGTCAGAAATAGAAAGTGGCTCGACATCAGAGTAATGACCTAGTAGCAAGCGTGTTTTTCTGGTACGTCTTGCCATAGGAATACCAATGGTTAAATCGGTTTGACCTGTCATGTGATATAAGGTGGCAAATGTACTTGCGAGCACGACACTAAACGCGGTTACACCATAGTGCTTCGCTGATTCTTTTACCCAGTCGAGCCCTTCGCAGCTTTCCACTCGCGTTGACACCCCATCGAAATGATGTTCAGTTGGTATTGTATCGGGTGTAAAAAATTCAACCGGAAATAGGTCTAAATCAACATCACTGGTCTTATCTTGGTATGAATATTTGTATTGAACGTCCAATAAATCGTGCGCACAGTTGTCTAATACCGATTCTAGGCATGCTAATAAGTCACTGACGAGTACTTGCAAAGACCATTGATCGCAATTGATATGGTGGCCTTTGATCACAAGTATATGCTGGCTATCGTCATTCAATAAATAAAATTGAAAGGTTTCTTTTTCAATGTCAATTGTCTGTTCAATTAACTGCTTGGCGATATGTGTAGGAGGTTGCTCACGTAAGTCTTTGGGCACATCTAAGAACGAGAATAAACCATTTTTAATTGCAAGTTGTGGATGATCATCCCCTTGCGAAATTGAGCTATGAATGACAGGGTGGCGATCAATCAGTAACCTTAACGCTTGGTTAAACTGTTCACGCTCAATTTGGCCACTAAAAGACAGCGCACACGCGACATTGTAGACAGGGTTTAAAGCATCAAGTTGCTGCGCTTGCCACACATGTAGCTGCCGATGGCTTAGCGTTTGTAGTTCAACTTGTGATATATGCTGAGTCATTTATCAATCCTTTCTTAAAATGGTTAGCAAAGCGGCATTGGCCACTTATCGTTGTAATTATTATTTGGTGGAGTTGAGTTTATTTGTTGATTTTCAAACGAATGAAGTAGGTCAATTACGGTATGTCTTTGATTCTCAATATACATATGGTCACCGTTGAACTGGTGAAAACAATGTTTAACACAAAATTGAGGCCATGAAGCAATACTCCTATGTGGAACTACAGTGTCTTTATTGGCATGTAAGATATGCACGGGCATTGTTAATAACGCATCTTTTGTCGTAGTAGGCGGGAATTCTGCTAACTTAAAGTCGCTTCTGAATACGTCTGTAATGAGTTTTGCGACATCATCAGTTAACTTCCTATTAGGCAGTAAACCATGCTCAATTAAAGCGTGATAAAGTGCTGTGTCACAGAGCTGACTATAGTGCGTATGCGGCTTTTGTTGTGGGGCGCGACATGCAGAAAGAAACAAAGCTGACGGCAGTACTTTCTGCTTTTTAATTTGATCGCAGGTCAAGTAATACGCGATCATGGCACCAAGGCTGTGACCAAAGAACACTGACTTATTATTTTCATTTAGAACGACTTCGTGATTGAGATACTCCAAAAGAGCAGGCCACTGATCCAATGGTACAGTACCTGCTTTTATTCCGCGTCCCGGTAAGTCCACTGCGTGAAGTGTCCAGTTATTAGGCAGCAATGTTTGCCATTGCCGATATAACACAGACGAACCACCAGCATGATGAAAACAATATAAGTCAACCTTGTTCACAGCTTCATCTCCAAGCAAGGTGTGAAGGCGATACATTGACCATTTAGCAGCGAATTAGTCGTTACAAAATCAGTGATATAGCGTGTTATTTCTTGGTAACTGCTGACTAATGGGCGTGCACCTAGCACGCCGCCTTTTAATTCACGTTTGCGCTTTTTGGCCTGCTTAGTATCTGCGGCCATCATAGGTAGAACGAAACTGTTTGCAGTAAACCCCGTGCCCTGATACTCGCGTGCTAACGTCATCATGAAGGCGTTTTGAGCATGATTGCAGACACTTGATGTTGCACTGTGTTGGTAATTCAAAGTGTCTGACTGCATGAGGAACACTAAGTTTCCACCGTAGACACGAAAGCCGTCAGCCAAGGCTTTCATAGCTTGAAAGCCTTGATTTAAGTGCCGAGTAATAGCAAAACCAGCTGCTGTATCTGTTGTGACTGCGCGCTCATCAATATTATTTACGGCATGAATAACATGCAAAGGAGATTGCTCTGCACGTTGGTCAATAAAGTCACTTAATGCATTACTTAACTCAACTTGAACGGTGTCGTTAAACTTAAATTGTGGTAACTGGGTGAACTGGACAGATAAATTATCTGCTGGGTTGATCAGTACCACTAGGTGTTGCTGCGCAATAAGTGTTTCAATTGCGTGCGCATCAAATTCATTGTTCGCATGAAAATACAAATATGTACGAGAGGTCATACTGCAAGGCCTCCATCTAAACGCACAACAGCACCAGTTTGATAGTTTGAAGCAGTAGATGCTAGGTATAGTGTGGCATCGGATATTTCCTGTACACTTCCTACTCTGCCAAGTGCAGTATGCGATAGCACGGGTTCAATAATAGATTGAGGTATATGGTCAATCATATCGGTGCTAATAAAAGTGGGCGAGAGGGCATTACAGTAAATGCCATCTTTACCATATTGGCGGGCAACAGTCCGTGTTAACCCGATAATAGCGCCTTTGGAGCACGCATAATTGGCTTGACCTTCTCTGCCACTCACGCCACTTTGAGATACCATATTAATAATTTTGCCTTTTTGAGCTTTTTGCATATGCGGCAAAACCGCTTGTGTTAAATGCAATGTGCCCAAAAAATTAGTAGAGAGGACGTGGTCAAATTGTGCAAACGACATTGTTTGAAATAGGGCATCTTGTGCTACCCCTGCGTTATTGATTAAGACATCGATTTTTTGATGACGGGCAATAATTTCGGTAATAGCAGAGGTAATAAAAGCTTGATCTGTTACTGAACCTGAAAGTTGCGTGAAACGGTCACTTTCCAGGCCATCAATCGGGTCTGTAGAGCGACATATTCCGTAAACTTGAGCGCCTTCTTGTAAAAAAGAATGCGCAAGACCTTTACCTATACCGCGTGATACACCGGTTATTAAAACAATTTGCTGACTAAACACGTCTGTTTCCTTACTAATTTACGTAACTAATAACTAAATCGGCTTTTGCGACAAGTTCATCATCAACATAAGCCTGTGCTTTGAATTTGGCCATACTGCCAAATTCCGTCGTAAGATTTGACACTACTTTAATGATGTCTCCTGGGTGTACTGGCCGAGAGAATTTTGCTTTTTCAATACAAGAAAGCATGCCACCAGATTTACCCGTACCGCAGCACAACCCGCTGATCTGAGCCATTGTTTCAATGATCAGAACGCCAGGGAAAATAGGCTGATCAGGGAAGTGTCCTTCTAGACCCGGCTCGTTGTGAGAGACAAACTTCAGTCCAACAATTTGTACTGAAGGCGTCAATTCAACAATTTTGTCGGCAAATTTGAATGGTGCCTTATGTGGTAAGTTATCTGTGATCATGCTTTTTCATCTCCCCAATCAAAGCAAAGGTAAACAATTATGAAGAACACGATGCTCGTGGCGGCTAAAATATATAGCTGCTTCGCAACACTTGCTAAGTCTGCTCCTTCGTTTGCCACCAATCGCAGCGCATCTAAAAACGCTGTAGTTGGTAAGTAAGACACAATTTCGCGAAGGAGGTCTGGGAAGTTAGCAGTATCAAAATAGATACCCGATAGAAACATTAAAGGGAAGTAGAGTAAGTTTGATATTCCAGAAGACACCTCAACTCGCTGACTTCTGGCACCAACCAGTACGCCCAACATACAAATACAGAATGAGCCAAGTGTCATTACAGCCACAATATTTATGATGCTGCCTTGTAACGAGTAATTGAATAATAAATTAAAGGCTACAAATAAGATTATCATCTGAAAAACAAGAAGAAATAGTCGAGCTAATACAATACCAATGATATAGTCCCGGCGCTTAAATGGAGACAGACGCATACGCTTGAAAAAACCATTCTGTCTATCTGATACCAAGCTATTTGCAACAGATACTAAAGCGAGACCAAGAATTTGTAATACGATGATTCCAGGGATCAACCAATCCGTGTATCTGTAGCCTTTAATGCTGATCACTGAACTGTGAACTTCTTGATCCTGTGCAGCTGCCTTTAAGTGCATAAGGTAATTGCGGGCTTTTAAGGTTTCGTCAGAATTGTGTGTCGAAAACATGGAATTTGGCGTGAGATAGACTTGAGGACGCAACTGGCTTTGCAGTGTGCGTAGCAAGTCACTTGGATGCTCAATAGGCTGCTCTACATCTGCATCAATAAATGTTTGTTCTAGCGCTTCTGATTCAGGTTGGTTGAGCGAAGTCACAGACACCAGCGGATCTTGGCGCATAGCTTTTAACCAAGCAGCATCAACTTTTGCTTCATGCATGACCACAACGTTAACTGGTGTCATATGCGAGCCACCAGAAAATGCCTGGATCAGTAAAAGTGCAATTAAAATTGGCAAACCAAAGGTCCAAAGCAGCACGGCTCTGTCTCTAAAGAACGGCCTTATATTGATTAGCATTAACTGCCAAAACGGATAGAGTTTAGCTGGAGTTGCGTTATGCATAACTTTCCCTTGAAATTGAAGATCCTGTTAACTTTAAAAATACGTCGTTGAGTGTGGCTTTTCGTGGTTCTTTAATAATGGGCGCTTCGAACGTACGATTGATAATGTCGTTAGGGCGACCAGCCTCGATAATTTTCCCTGAATTAATAATGGCTAAGTTGTCACATAGGAATTCCGCTTCATCCATATAGTGCGTTGTCATCAAAATGCAGGTACCAGATTCTTTTAAATCTTTGATGATATGCCAGAAGTCTTGTCGGCTAGTCGGATCAAGCCCAGTGGTCGGCTCATCGAGAAAAACCAATCGAGGTTGTCCAACAACCGCCATGGCTAAAAAGACGCGTTGTTTCTGACCACCACTTAACTCACTTAACCATGCATCTTTTTTCTCGAGCAAATTGAAACGCTCGAGTAATTCCAGTATGGGCGTATAGTTTTGATAGAAGCTTGCAAACAGTTCAACACACTCCTTAACTTTGAGTTTGTCGTACAGGTTGTTGTGTTGCATGACACCTCCCATCAGGCCACGCAATTGTGTTTCATGTTTTTGCCATGTGTAGCCAAATAAAGTGATTTCTCCAGAGGTCGGCTTACGCAAACCTTGAAGAATTTCTAAAGTGGTTGTTTTTCCGGCACCATTTGGGCCTAGTAAACCAAAACATTCGCCTTCTTGAACCGAAAATGAGACATCATCGACTGCTACTTTATTGGTCCGTGAATACACCTTTCGCAAAGATTTAACTTCTATGACGCTTGTCATGTGATTTCCTTATTTTTTAGACTTTTTAAAATACAGGCGCTCAGTGCCCCAGTAAGATTGACGCTGACTACTAAGGCATATTGCGATTTATTCATTTGCAACGCTTGGTGAATTGAAGGGCCGATTGCACAGGTCACAGAAGCGGGTTTATTTTGTGTAATTCTCGCTTGTGGGAAGGCTTTATCTAAATAAGTAAGCAGTGGAGGTATGTGGCTATCGTCCAGTACGGTTAAGTAAATATCTTCAATCGTAACCCCTTGTGTTTGCAGTGTATTTAATTGAGTGAGGCAATGAGCATCATTTTGGCTATCGGTAATATTCAAGCACTTTATGACTTCTGCAATAGGGTTATCGTTCGGTGTTAATTGTGTTTCGTTGGCAAGTACTAGGCTACAACTGTAGGCCCCTTGATTTAATGGCTCAATTGGTGCTGTTTCAAATGCTGTTTTGCTGATGGTATTAATATCTTCAGCGCTACAAACAACCCCGTATGCTTGCCTTCCTTCTCGCAAATGAGCGTAGGCAAGGTTGAGGGCTTGTAGGTGGTCATTACCTAGATCACTAATACAGGTCGCACTGCCTTTAAAGCCAAATGTAATAGCAAGTTGACCAAGAGTAGCGTTAACGACAGTATTAGGGAAAACGGTGCTTTTTAGTTCACTAATGCCCTGTGTGAATAAGGTATTTATATTTTTATCAAGCACATCCGCAGAACCTAAAGAACAAGCGAAATAAGCCCCAAAACTATCAAACTCAGACTCGGTAAATGTTCGATTACAGTCTTGTAGCGCATAGGCTGTTGCACCCAATGCAAACTGTGAAACAGTGGTCATGCGTCTTTGAAAAAGTTTAGGGAAGTGATCTTTCAGTACAAAAGGGTTTGGTAAGGTAATTTCGGAGCTTTGACTCTGCAAGACAGTGGTGTCTGATAAATATGCACTACCAAGAATAAACACACGATGTGTAGGCACAGGCAGTGACTGGACATTATTTTTACTGACAATGAGCGTTGTATTGTGACCACCAAATGCAGAGTTGGTGACAGCAAAGTGTGCGGTATTTTGCTGCTTCACATCATTTATAATAAGGTTGTAGCCTTGACAATCGGGCCTGATATTCTCCCCATTTAAGGTGGCTGGTAGGAAACCATTGTCTATAGCGACGGCTGAAGAAATAAACTCAATCGCGCCTGCAGCGCCTAAAGTATGCCCGAAATAAGACTTTGAACTTGAGATAGGAACACGTTGAGCGAGTTCTTGGCCAATTGCATTGGTAATACCGTTTAGCTCAGAGCCATCATTTGCTGGTGTGCCAGTACCGTGACTATTGATGTACTCAAGTTGCTCTGCCGTTATAGCTGAGTATTTTAATGCCTGCTTGAAAGAACGGGTAACGCCAGCACCTTCTGGGTTCGGAGCAGTTGCATGAAACCCATCTAGGCTTGAGCCTGTCGCCAAAATACGATATTTAATGTCAACATGTCGGTTATGTGCGTGTGTCGCAGATTCTAATACTATAAATCCGGCACCCTCACCCAAACTCAGACCCGTCTTATCATCATAAGGAGAGCACACATCATTACTTAGCGATTGTACAGAATGAAACCCTCCATATACTAGCTCTGCGAGTGCGTCTGTTCCCCCTGCAATGACAATGTCCACTTCGTCAGATTCAATTAACCGTTTGCCATGCGCGATGGCGCTGCTACTGGCGGTACATGCAGACGTAAACGTGATGGTTGGGCCCAGTATATTGAAGTGAGATCTCACTGATTCGGTGATATGGTGCGGCGGAAAAAACTGACAACGTTCAGGTTGGTGATTTCTAATACCATTTAAAAATGAATATTGGCCACAATTTGCATTACCAAGACACAATGCGACGCGGACGTTCATTAACTGCTCACACGTCAAGTGTGCTTGTTCTAGGGCTTCTTCAATTGCCTGTATGGCAAAGTGCGTAGCTAAGTCTTGGTGCTCAAAATGATTGCCACTGATATTTTCTACCTGTTTAACGAGTGCCCCTTTGCGGTTTACCAATCCATCGGTTGAAAATCGTTCTATATCACCAACTCCGGACAGTCCTGCGACCATAGCTTGATGTAAAGATGAAGTACTTTCACCAATTGAACACAGTACACCGTACCCGGTAACTACTGCCGATTTATCTTGCTCAATCATGTATCATTTCCTTAAGCGCTGAAAGAGTGGTTTTGCCCATGTCATTAATGGGAAAGCTTTTTATAAAATTAATTTTAGGTATCGGGAGATCTACAAAGTGATGTTGAAAATCAGCAAAATCGGTTAATGACAGTTTGGGGCTTTCTACGAATGCAACGAGTTCACCACCTTTGATGTTGCGAGTATCTTCGATAAAGTAAACTTTGTTATTCAAATCACTAAACACATGACTTAGAACATCTTCTACCGCTTTGATTGAGACGCGTTTACCAGCGTATTTAAATATTTTGTCTAACCGACCAAGGTGTTCGAAGGTATTCTCATCAATGAAGTTGAGTTTATCTTGCAATGAAAACGTCGTTAGTCCAGACGCGAGAAAGGGAGACGTTATTTGATACTGTCCATTATCTGCTAGTTTGAAGTTGACGACGTTAAAACGCGTAAAATAGCGAGAGGTCGTTTTAAGCGTTCGGTATCCAAGCGCACCTGTCTCGGTGCTTCCAAGTACTTCAATTGCGGGACATATAAGTTGTTTTTCTTTTTGTATTTCTTCAAGTTTTGCCGTTCTTTGTGCACCAAATGCGGCACCTGAACTGACGAGCAACTTGGTTTTTGAGCATAGTTGTTCAGCAGCAAAGTCCCATAATGTAGGCGTGACAATACAGGCATTATTTTGCTGCTTAACAGGGCACAATTGTGGTGTATTACTGTGCTGATAATGAACGGGTATGTTAAGTTTTAATGGGAGCGCAAAGCCCCATACAAAGCCATACATATGGCGAAGGTCGACACAAGCCGTTATGTAGTCAACATCAGAAAAATCAAAGCTCTGAGTAAAAGTATCCGCTTCATTCAAGAGTGCTCTTATGGATTTAAACCATTGCTGTGGTGTTCCTGTACTGCCAGATGTTTCGAAACCAATGTTATTGTCGATTAACTCCATTTGCAGAAATGGCAATAATTGATGCCTGTTGTGGTTTATATTAGAGGGGTTTTTGGGTAACTGTTGCCATGAAAAGGCGTTATTTGGCGCATGTTTCGCGGCGCTCAATATAGGTGTATAACCAAGAGACAGCAGTACACAGACTGTTTTTATAATATCCAAAGGTGATGAGTCTTTAACGTACACGTGTCCAGACTCATTATTTGGTTTAATATCTATATTGGAATATGCAGCCAAGGCGATTAAATCTAATACACTCCCTTCAGACAGAGGTGTATTTTGGTTATCGTAAAAGTAACCTGTTTGCACTGGTAACGCTTGATGTTTTGCTGAATCAATAATGGCAGTCGCAAGCTGTTCAAGAGAAGGAAAACTTGGTTCAGATATTACTGATAGCGCAAAGGTTTTTTTGCACTGTGCATAAAGTTGCATTAGGTCTACAGAGTCTAGAAATACCGGGGTTTCTAATAAACTCTGAGAAATACTCAAATTTGCTGCTTGTTCTGGCAATACTTCTAAATCAGAAACAAGCATCACTTTGAGCTGCGTGATAATAGTATCGACTGACTGCATGGGATCCTTCCAGCTAGATAATAGGGTAAGGGCAATTATTGCCCTTGTGTTTGCTCGTAGATAAATTGACTTAATGAATTGATATTTTTCATCTTGTCTTGGATAACCGTTTCAGGAAAATCCTTAAACTTAAAATTGTATTTTTTCTCTACTGAGACCACTAAATCTAAAACTTCGATGCTATCAAGGTCTAATCCGTCACCTACCAATTGCGCATTGCTATCGATTTCTTCAACACTGTCGACAACCTCAAGGCTGTCGACAATAATATCTTGTTTCAGGAAGGTGCTAATTGATTCTAAAGTACTCATTTTTATCATCCTTTTCTGTTTAGAGTGGTTATTTACCAAATAATGCGTCGACCATTTTCACAATTTCACGGTCCATTGGGCGGTCTTCAATGACTGGCTCAAAGTTACTGCTTAGTAGGTCAAAGAATTCTTTTGATAAAGGGTTGAGATCCTGCGCTTTTTTATCTGCACCATGAACATAATAGGCTTGTCTAACGGCCATTGCCTGAATTGCAATAACAGGTTTGATAAGTTCAACAATGCGTTTTAAATCACGTGCTGCGATAGTTCCCATACTGACAATATCTTGATTAAGCGCTTCGGTTGTACGAGAAAATACAGAGGCAGGATTTGCTTGCTTTAATGCTTCGGCAACCAGTGCAGATGCAGAAATTTGCATCGCTTTGAAACCATGGTGGATCCACGCTTTATCGCCAAGATCTTCCGTCGCGACTAAGTTATTAGCGATGCCGCCATTGAGTCGATCATCGACTAAAATACCCAGCTCTCTTTCAAGCAGCGCGCCCATATTTGCGACCAAGGGCTTTAAAGCATCACAAACAGACGCAACATGCCCGCCGTAGAAATGACCTGCATTTAAAATAAGGTCTTGTTCATTGTCAAATAATGGGTTGTCGTTTACCGAGTTTATTTCGGTTGTCATGATTTTTTCAGCCCAAATTGTTGCGTCAACAAGTGGACCTAGCACTTGTGGAGAGCAGCGAATAGAGTAACTATCTTGTAGTCTGAAAGATTCTTTCTTACCATGCTCAATATTGTCATCTGTGCGGTTACGACGACCAAGACGTTGTTCAGGATCTTTTAACCTTTCTAAAATTTTAGCGGCGACACGTTGTTGCCCTTCATGTGGTTTTAATTCATGAACGCGTTTGTGAAATGGTGATGTGCGACCTTCAATCAGCTCAACAAATAAGGCGATAAGCTTGCAGCTAAAATCAACCGCTTGATTGATTTCTTTAATTGCATTAACAGCAACACCAGACATGACCGATGTACCGTTCATTATTGCTAAACCTTCTTTAGGCTTTAATTTATATGGGGCAATGTTAAGTTCAGCTAATACCTCAGCAGTTGGTCGAATTTGGCCTTTATAATACACATTTCTTTTACCGCCAAGTGCTGCGCCAATATATGAAAGTGGTGTTAAGTCGCCACTTGCTCCAACTGAGCCCATTGAAGGTATTGCTGGAATAATGCGGTGGTTTAAAAACGTTTCCATTTGTTCAAGTAGTTGCCAACTTACACCAGAATAGCCTTTTGCATTACAATTCATGCGAATAAGTAATGTTGCGGCACAGTCTTCTTCAGACAAATACTCACCGACACCACAGCCGTGATATGCAATTAAGTTTTGTTGCAAGTCTTCTGATAAACTGGGGGAAATTCGATTACTCGCAGAGTTACCAAATCCTGTTGTAACACCATAAATGTCTTCTTTGTTTTCTAGCTTGTTATCTAAATATTGTCTATTACTCAGTATTTTATCTTTCAGCTCAGCGCTATCTAATTTGATAATTGATAGTGGCTTTGATGCGTATTGTTGAACTGCTTCTAGTGATAAAGTTTGTTGTGAAATAAACACTATATTGCCTAACTGCTCTTCAACTTTGATTTCATCATTAATGATGTGACTCTGATCCATGATTGTCCTTGTAAGTGTCAAGTGTGTGCAATGAGAAATAGCAAAACACGTCCATTTATATAATGAATGGCATCGTGTTTTTTATAGCTAGATCAAACCTGCTTTGTATTATTTATTAATGAATATATTAATACTTTTTATTTAATTGGTTTCCAATAATGAAACGTTAAGTAAGGGGTTAGATAATCTATACTACGTTTTATAAACCCCAAGTTTCGAAAGCGGAACAAGGTTAAGTCCATGTTTAAATTATGTCAATGGCAAAAAAATACTAAATTTACAGTCGTTGTAAAATGAGGGATTAGAGTATGTAGGATATATGAAGTTTTTAATTTTAATGCTTTTAAGTGGTTGGTTTTTATGTGTTTTATTTTTTGACTTGAACGTTGGATGTCATACTGAGAATGAATAATTTAATAAATTGAAATAATTAAATTAATGATAATTTTTGTGAATGCCCGTTTGTTGTATAATGAATTCGTTTTTTTGTTTTTTATATTTATAATTTGCTCCCCTTGTGGGTATATATGATTAGAATTAATATTCTAATCATATATTTTTAGAGTTTTTATACTATGGCTATTCTTCTAATATTATTTCTTCAATATCTTTATTGTTCATTACTAATGTATAAGATTGGTCTAAAGAAATAGCACAAAGGTCTAATGGCTTCTCATTTATTATTATGTCTGAATTACAGTCATCGACATAATACCAACTTGTTACTTCACCTTTATTGGTATTTATAGCTTGATCATTGATGGTGATAGTCAGCGTTTCATTAGACAGTATGCGAATGGCAAAGAAATCGGCTTTATTTTGTTTTTGCTTTTCGAGTAACTTGATTTGAATTTTTTCGGCGTCATCTTGCCAAGCAATAACATGATAGTTTTGTTTATTGTTAACTTTAAGCTTTTCTTGCCTAAGCATGCCTAATTTATTTACAGACTTGGCGTAGAAGCTTATACGGCGGTTTGTGTTGTGTTCATGACGTATTCTTGCCGGTGTTGAATCTCGTGCGAGTGTCGCAACATGATACTTGTCGTTACTCACATCTCGCTCATCTCCATCTAGCTCTGTATTGGCCATGTGAAACGCGACTTCATATTGCGTGGCATTAACGTAGTTATAATCATTCTTGTAGGTATCAGAGCCGAAATTAGCCGTTTCAATATCTTCTGACGAGCAAGCAACGAGTAGACTAGATAAGATGGGTATGTATAGCTTTAGTGCTTTCATAGTATTTATATCCTTTAAATTTTGAGAGTGAGTATTTATACCGTTAACGGGTACTTGTTGAAGTGTTAAGTTATTGTAATGGGTTAGGGTCGTATTATAAAAAATGAAGTTGTATTAAATTGTATTTTTTTATAACGAGTTTTTACATTTACCAAACAACTTGTATGACTAGATACTTAGTACTTTGATTTAGTTACAAGTATTGGATTTGTGAGGGGTAATTCAGAATGGGGCAGACTGAACGTTTAGGTGAGTCGTTATGCTTGATATGATCAAAAAAGGGCCAACTCATTGGCCCTAATATAGTTCTACCGCGTCACTCGTTAGTATTGACCGAGTAAAGTCAGGTTCGAAAATGCAGAGTAACCCCTTAGCATAATGTGGTAAGTACCACCTTGGCCTGAATTCAGGCTACAATTTTCAGTATTTCCGTTTGCATAAGGGCGACAATCGTAACTGCTTGTGGTCGGTTTAGAGCCTTTACGGACATATAGGTCGGCATCACCTGAACCGCCAGATGTGCTGACATTTAATGTGACGTTTGCAGGTACGTCGATGGTGTAAAAAATCTCTTGATTTTGACTACCAGAAATATTGTTGATTGGTGTGCCATTGTCAAGACAGTTACTACCACATCCACCTTGTGTATCAAATGAAGCAGTTAAAGAAGCATTTGCGTATTGGCTATATCCGTTAAGTAAAATATACCAGTCGCCAGCTGAAGGGTCTGTAAAGCTACAGCTCTCGCTATTGCCGTTCTTATAAGGTCGACAATTGTAGCTTGTTAGGGTTGGCTCTTGGCCTACTTGTGTGTATAGATCAGCATCGCCTGTGCCACCCGCTAGATTAATAGATAAAGAGCTGCTTCCTTGAGGGACTGCTATTTTATAGAGCGTTTGGGAGCCATTGGCACCACTGGCAGAAACAGATTGTCCATTATTAAGTTCAATGACCACTGGCGGTGGAGGAGGTGGTGTAGAACCCGCTAATGTATACAGCAATTCATTTGGCGAGCCAGACTTGGCATCAGATACTTTATTTTTAGAGCTTCTTTGGCCCAGTAGGCTGTCAATTTGCGATGGCGTTAAACTCGGGTTTTGGTCTAAGTATAATGCAACAGCGCCAGCAACATGGGGTGATGCCATAGAGGTGCCACTGATTGTATTCGTTGCGGAGTTAGAGTTATACCATGCAGACTTAATGCTTGAACCTGGTGCGTAAATATCGAGGCAGTTACCGTAATTTGAAAAACTAGAGCGGCTATCGCTGCTGGTTGTTGAACCGACCGTGATTGCGTTGGCTGCGCGAGCTGGGGAGTAATTACAAGCACTGCTATTGTCATTTCCGGCCGCAACAACAAAGCTGATACCTGCTGCTACGGCATTGTTAACTGCATCATCTGTTGCTTGAGATGCGCCGCCTCCTAGACTCATGTTGGCAACAGAAGGCCCTGATGCATTATTTTTAACCCAGTTGATACCTGCGATAACACCAGAGTTAGTTCCTGAGCCATTACATCCAAGAACTCGTACACCGACAACATTGACATTTTTTGCAACGCCGTAGCTACTGCCACCCACTGTGCCCGCGACATGCGTACCGTGGCCGTTACAGTCTGTTGCATTTGAGTCGTTATCAACAAAGTCATAACCATGACTTGCTCTATTGCCAAACTCGTTATGACTGATAAGGACACCAGTGTCAATTACATACGCAGTGACACCTGAGCCATCATAGTCGTAATGATAATTAGAGTTAAGCGGTAGATCAGTTTGGTCAACTCGGTCTAAACCCCAAATTGCGTTGCCTTGATCCGCTTTAGCTGAGACCAAAGGTGTGATGGATACAATTTGATCTTGCTCAACATATTTAACGCTCGGATCATTAAGTAAGGTATGAATTTGCTTAACTGATGCGTCAACCAAAACGCCATTTAGCGCAGTACCAAACTTTTTCTCAACCGTGACATTGTATTTGCTGTTAAGCATATTCACTTGTTGATCTATGTAGGTCGCAATGGCTTTTTCATCGAGATTATTAATTATTTTTGGTGTATCGAATACAACGATATATTTGCCTTCAATTGCTTTCTTTGGGTCTACATCAACCATTTCAGCAGCGAAACACTGGCTAGATAAACCAGTGAGTACAGCAAGTGTAAGTGAACTTAATTTACGCATTGTGTTTCCTTTACATGTTGTTGTGGTTAAAAAACACACAAATTATTATCATTGTTCACAAATAAAACAAACATTTTTTTTACTTAGATGTAACTTTGTGTGCGATTTTTGTATTGTTTTGTTTACAGTTGTGGTGTTTTACAGTGAATTCGGTGGGTGCATCACTGGGTTTTCATGTGTGGTACAGACGCAATAAATAGCAAATTAAAGGTTGAATATAATGCGTAATTTCCTTAATATTACTTAAAGTAATTACATATACTTTTTAGTTATAACCGCTATATTCTATATAATTAGTTCTCAATATTGAGGTCAGTTCATGCGTAACCCTGAAGTACTAAAACAAATCTACTTAGATGCAAATGCGACTACACCGGTGCTTCCAAGTGCAGCGGCAGCGGCAATGAAGACGATGGAAACAATGTTTGGTAACCCAAGTAGTAGCCATGTTTGTGGTTTGCAGGCAAAAGAGATTATGGTTCAGTCAAGACGCAAAGCAGTTGAAGTGTTAGGTGCTGGAGCTGGTCAGGTTATTTTTACCAGTGGTGCGACAGAAGGTATTCAAACGGGTATTTTATCTGCTTTGTATGCAGCAAAATCTCAAATGAAAGTGGGTGAGCAATATTCTATTTTATATGGCGCAACCGAACACAAGGCTGTACCGGAGTCATTAAAACATTGGAACCGAATTTTAGAGATTGACGCTAAAATTGTGGCGATACCTGTTGATGAGCGAGGTACGCTTGATATGGCATTTATTGCTCGAGAAGTGCCTAATGCGTTAATGATTTGTACTATGGCAGTCAATAACGAAACTGGTGTATATCAAGACTTGCTGTTACTTGAAAAAACGATTCGTACCTCTAACCCTAATGTTTATTGGATGGTTGATTGTGTTCAAGCATTGGGGAAAACTAAAATGGACCTGGCGAATATCAGCATTGATTATGCACCATTTAGTGGTCATAAGCTTTACGGGCCTAAGGGGATCGGGTTTGTTTATATACGAGAAGGTGCGCCTTTTACCCCCTTTATAGCGGGGGGGGGTCAAGAGAGTGGATTGCGTTCAGGCACTGAAAACCTGCCAGGTTTAGCTGCATTAAGTGTTATTTTTGACGAAATATTGGGTCTTGGTGAAAAGCAATTTTCCCCTACCTCAGTGCTCGAACAGTTTCGTGCTCAGTTGGCTCTATCGCTTAAACATGCTTTCCCTACAGTGGTATTTAATCACAGTTTTGATAACAGCGTGCCAACTACGCTGAATTTTTCTATCCCAGGGTTCACTTCTAAAGAGATCATGGACTTGTTTGATGCGGCAAATATACGTGTAAGTTCCGGTTCCGCATGTAGCTCGAAAGTCACTCGTAGTTTTGTGTTAGATGCTATGGGTTTAGCACAGTGGCAAAGCGAATCGGCAATCCGTATGTCATTTGGTCCTGCAATGACACAGCACCAAATCGATGCGGCTTGTGAAAGAATTCAACATTGTGCCCAAGCGCTAGGCCACAGCTGTTTATTGCGTGCCGACGGCGCTATTGACGAACGTGAAGAGTTAGAAGGCTTATTGCAATTAAAAGTGGGTGGAAGTTGCACATGGCTATATGCTGATAAACGCACTCATAGCGCAGTGGTTATTGATCCCCTCCCAGAATTAAGCAACCGTTTACTGACTATTTTACAATGTCAAAAGTTGTCGCTCATAGCGGCGATTGATACCCATGGACACGCAGATCATGTATCAGGTCGCGTTGCTTTGGCGCAAACGCATTTAGCAGATCAAGAGTGTGATGAATTAGGGTGGCCATTAAACAGCGCGAGTAACACATTTGAGGGTCAGTCTTTTAACTATATTGAGTTTGGCGCACACTGTTTAGTGCATGTTGCTACGCCAGGACATACAAGTGATAGTATCTCGTTATTGTTATGTGATAAAAGCGAATTCCTTAAAGGAAACTTGGTCCCACGCTTTACATTTTGTGGTGACTTAGTCTTGATGGGGAGTGTTGGTAGAACGAATTTTGAATCTAGCAACGCGTCGGCGATGTATGACAGTTTAAGGTCTTTAGCTAAGTTAACGGCTAAGCAAGGGCTATTATGTCCAAGTCATGATTATCACAATGAGTTTGTAACCACCTTTGATGCAGAGCTTAATCGCAATGCCCTGCTGCAAAGTGTGATTGACGCGCAAATTTCAGCTGATGAGTTTATTAGTGCAAAGACTGCGTTAGATAAGCACATTGATGATGAGCAGGGCAGTGAAATTATGTGTGGAGCGTTTATAGAGCCATGCTCTCGCGTTAAGGTGAGCGAGTACGATAGTGATTCTCTTGCAGTCAGAATGCAAAGTCACCACCATATTAAACTGATTGATATTCGTGAACCACATGAGTATGCATTAAGTCACGACCAATCATTTAATAATAACGTGCCATTGACGCGGTTAGCGAATTTTATTGCACAACAAAGTTACAAAAAGGGCGAGGAAATTATTTTGGTTTGCCGCAGTGGCAGCCGTTCACAGGTGGCGGCGAATGCATTGACTAGGTTGGGCTTTGAGCATGTAGGTCATTTAAAGGGTGGCTACGCGCTAAGTCATTAATGACTTCAATAAGGGTCGTTAAAGCCACTGTGGATGTGGCTTTAACTCTACAAACTGAGTGTATGACTATACTCAGTTTGTCATGTCATTCTCTATGCTATTTTCTGGTTTAGCCAGCAAGTCATTCCAATTTATAGGGCTTAATTCAAATACTTGATCTGATGAGGTATCGTGTGTGTTACAGACGTTATCTTGTCCGATTACCCGCACTGGTAATTGTTCACTATATGACCTCATGAGTAAGTCATACTGTTGTTGAAATACAGGGGACTTGAGATCTAATTCCCAAACTATGCTGGCACCCTTGACCACACATTTTGCGAAAGTTGAATGGGTGCTATGGGCATTTAAACGAAAATAAATAATGTGATCATTATTTAACTTATCAGAGCGTATGCTCATTTCACTGACTGTGCCAGTTAAATCATTCGTCGCTGTGGCAGAAAAGGTTGTTAGTGTCATCAAAGATAGAAGTAATGCTTTAAGCTTCATTGTAATTCCTTGTTGATATTGTTATTTTTTATCCATATGGCGATAGTATACCTAATTTATACCTTAAAAAGAAACTGAGGTGTGATGTCTCGTATGGTATAGATGAACTCGGACGCCCTTACTTTCTCAGGTACCGCTTCATCGTTTACACCACGAAAGTAAGGGAGAATAAAGTCTATTCTCGCTGAGAAGCGATAGCGCGCGTTTCACATAATTTTCACGAAGCCTATGCCACCATTTTTCGCCAGCACTTAGCATTAATGTACAAGGACACATTACATTGGCCAATTCATTAAAAATCTTGATAGTTGAAGACCATAGCGATATTAGTCATAACATTGCCGATTATTTTCAGTTGCATGGTGCAGTGACTGACTTTGCCATTAATGGTGAACAAGCAATTGAGCTGGCACTTGGTGAATATTATGACTGTATCGTGTTAGATATTATGCTGCCAAAAAGTAATGGGTTAGAGGTCTGCTCTGCTATAAGGGCAAACGCGACACGACATATACCGATCATTATGCTGACGGCCAGAGACACGCTCGAAGATAAGTTGATTGGCTTTAATATGGGCGCTGATGATTATTTAACAAAACCTTTTGCGTTAGAAGAGTTATGGGCGCGTTGTAACGCACTATCACAACGTCATTTATTAAATTGTACACATACATTACAAGTTGGCCCAGTTTCTTTAAATAAGCAAACTCAACAGGTTGTCCGTGATGGGCAAGCTATTATGTTGCAACCGATACCACTACAAATTTTGACAATTTTGTTAGAAGCACACCCTCGGGCAGTGAGTCGCAGTGAGTTATGCGATAAAATTTGGGGGGATGAACGTACTGATTCAGATGCGTTGCGATCGCATGTTTATCAATTACGCAAAGTACTAGATAGGCCATTTGATAAACCTGTTATAAAAACGCTCCATGGTGTTGGATTTGCGTTAGATAGTTTATAACGAAGCTGATATGGGTGATTAAAGCATGAAAACGGATCAACTGAGAAACCGGGTAGTAGGGTACTTCGTTTGTACTACAGTCGTAATTAGTATTTTGTATAGCATAACCAGTTTTCTATTTGCATATAATGTAGAGGACAACTTTTTCTATGCGCTATTGAAAGATGAACAGGTGGTAGTGGAAAAGCAGCTAGCTCAAGGGAACTTACCCGATCCGAGGCTTGAGTTTATTAGGTTTTACCCTAACGAGGATACGTTGCCCCACACCGTCCGTCTATCTTGGTTAAATGACCCAACAAGTGTAGAAGTGTCTGATAGTAACGGGTTACATTACCACTTTATATCTTTGACCCCTGGGTTTTTAGTGGCTGAAGTCAGTGATCATTTGATTGTTAGAAAGTTCAGAGAAGGTATGTTGTATTTTTTATTCGTTATGTTGGCGATTGCAATATCAATTGCGGTTGTTATGGCGTTAGCATCATATAGTGTGGCTAAAAGGTTACTCAAGCCACTTGATAGCTTAATGGCAATTATTGAAACTGCGCCAGTTGAGAGGCTTCCTTCAGGATTTGCTCATAAGTTTAAAAATGATGAAATAGGCACTTTTGCAATGACATTGGAAGCTGCGTTGAAGCGAATTCGCTCATTTGTTACCCGTGAGCAAAACTTTACCAGAGACGTGTCGCATGAGTTACGCACACCAGTAACGATTAGCCAAGGTGCGATTACCTTGCTTAAGCAAACAAATTTAGATGAGCAGCAGTTAAAGTTGATGTGTCGTATAGAAAATGCACAACATCAAATAGAGCAAAGTTTGCAAGCACTGCTTGCGTTGGCAAGAGAAGATCATGAAACCAAAGGGACGAGTAAATTATTAAAGCTAGTAGAGCAAAGTATTTTACAACAATATCAATACTTGAAGAACCCAGAAATTGATATTGATGTGGTAATCAATAGAGAATGTGAAGTACCTATAGAGCCAATGAGCTTGTTGATTTTACTGAATAATTTAATCGGAAATGCATTCAAGTACACAGAACAAGGTTGCGTTAGTATCCGCTATTGTGCGCCAGTATTAACCATTACGGATACTGGTAAAGGAATAAGTTCAGAGTTACATCCTCATGTACTTGAGGCTGGCACTAAAGGGACTGATAGTGAAGGGCTAGGACGAGGACTATATATTGTTAAAAGGCTCTGTGAACAACTTGATATTGGCTTTGTGCTAGATTCAACCAGAGATGGCACTCAGATCAGTTTAACGTTTTAACACCGAACTCCCGTTATTAGGTATGTTTTATTGTGTTGCACTGTATTTTAGCCCATGCTTAAACTCATAGTGCTTCTTAGTAATGGAGAGTGTGATGGTCTCGGTTAAATATACTCACTCTATAACGCTTACCCAATCAATTGATATACCGTGTGTAAGACGCTGTTGTTTGGATAATAACGATGTATGTATCGGCTGTTATAGAACACTCCAAGAAATTTTAGACTGGCATGAGTTATCGACTGAACAAAAGCACTCGGTAATACAACAGTGCAACCAGCGAAAGTTGAGCCGTGAGCGCTAGAGTTGGCTATGCTATTTTTCAGCAGAGCATTTTACTCGGCATACTGTGAAATAAATACTGTCAAGTACGCGTTGGGCATCGATATATGTCGCAATAGCTCATCGCTCATTTTTTGCGATTGTTGATTGTACAGCGCTTACAATGTGAACTTACAAAGCAGTGATTCTTGTTCGTGCGCATGGCCTGCTAATTTCCCACTCGCCGTAAATTGCTTATCAGCAAAGCTTCCGACTTCTACACTAATGTCATTGATATAACTGGTATTCTTATTGATCTCTTCAATAACGACACTTTGTTCTTCTATCGCAGTGGCAATTTGAATATTGCGATCCATAATCTCTTTAACAGATTCAGAAATGTCGCTGAGCATGACGGTGGCCTGCTCTGTTTGTTCGACGCACGACTGTGTTTTCTCTCGACTTGAGCCCATTGCGCTTTGTACTTGGTTTGAAGAAACCTGTATTTGACCAATCATGGATTTTATTTCAGTGGTTGACTCTTGTGTTTTAGACGCAAGCGAGCGAACCTCATCAGCCACGACTGCAAACCCTCGCCCTTGTTCACCTGCGCGTGCCGCTTCTATTGCTGCATTAAGGGCAAGTAAGTTAGTTTGTTCGGCAATGCCATTTATCACTGATAAAATGTTCTCAATGCTTTTACTATACTCGGCTAATTGCGTGCTTAATTCATGTGACTTAGATATTTCGTCAGATAAATCCGTGATATGGGAGCGAGCCAAACTGAATACCTCTTGTCCTTGCTCGGTTTTTTCATTCACTTGAGTGATAGAGGTTGCAGCTTGCTGTGCACTACTTGCAATTTCCGACGACGTGGTACTCATTTGATGCATCGCAGTTGCTAAGCTTTCAATTAAGCTTACCTGCTGATCCAATCGTTGTGTTGACTGAGTCGACAACTCTCGGGCTTCATCACTACTATTAACAACAAGATCGGCGCGCTCTTTAACGCTTTTTACTAACAGCTGTAGTGATTCCAAAAAGCGGTTAAATTGTCGAGCAACCGTTCCACATTCATCTTTGTTTATGATCTCTAACCGTCTGGTTAAATCCCCTCCACCACTGGCCATTGTTGTAATGGTTTGCTCTAAATCTCGTAGTGGCTGAAGCAGCTTAATCGCTAAACTTCTCATGATGACTGATCCGAACAAAATAGCCAGGATAGCGATCACAAGTGAGTTCACCGTGATATCAGTTAATGTACTATAAACTAAGCCTTTGTCCATGAGCACTGCCAGGTACCAGTCAGTCCCAAACTCATTTTTCAGCTGGTGTAAATAAAATATTTTTTGACCATCTCTGGTTGCTATTTCAATGAGTTGATCAGATTGGTTGGTATTTAAACCAGGGTACAAGCTAGTGACGTTTTTACCATTATAATCGCTTTCTTGGTGAGAAATAATGACCCCACTTTGGTCAACGAGAAAGGCGTATCCGGTATTATCAAAGTTCACTGCGTTCACTGTTTTAGCGATGGTATCTAGGCTTAAATCTCCCCCAATAACACCGGCAAAGCCATTCGCGGTGTTTATCGGAGACACAACAGACAGTAACAAGTCACCTGTGGCAGCGTCGGTATATGGGCTAGTAAAAACCGTACTTTGTTTTGAACGCGCGAGCTGGTACCAAGGTCGTTGTTTAAAATCCACATTCGGAGGATTTCGTCTATTTGGGTCATTAGAGCGTAAGCCGGTCTCTGTTTCTAGCGTCCCAAAACTGAGTAAAAATGCGGTACGAAAGTACGGAGTGTCCAGTACTCGTTGAAATTCATTTGGGCTAAAATCTTGCTCTAACTGACTTTTTACAACTTCTATTTGATGTGCTTTGGATGCCAGCCAGTTGTCGATACTGATGGAAAGTAAGGCGGCATTATCCGTCACATATGCGCGTGTCTTATTTTTCATCGAGTCATTGACGAACCAGTATGTCGATAATGTTGTAACGCAAATGATAGTCAGAATAACGAGCGCTGAGGCGACGGAAAACTTAGTACGGATTTTCATTATAATTTCTACCGCTGATTAAAAAACACTCATGTATGCAAAGTGTTGACTATAATTCGATTATTCGCAACCCTTAAATGTGAACAAAATGGAAAATGTAACTTACTCAAATATCGGGATGTTTTGTGTATTGATCAGTTGCGCAACGATGCCTGCATATACAGCACAAAGACCGGTAACAATGGCTGATATTCAAGCACTTGAAGCACAGCTTGCCGAACTAAAAGCTCGCCTAATAGCACAAAGTTCTGACTCTCAGTCAATTCAAGCGGTGAAAAGGCCAAAAGCAAAAGACAAAACGAGAGCGGTATCGGCGTTACACTCGACAACACAAGTAGAGCCTAAACGTGAGAAAGAGGTACGAGTATACGCAACGGTAAGGCCAACATTTGGGTTAATTGATGAGCAAGATGAAAGTAATTTAGATGTGCGAGATGCGTTATCTCATGCCGGTATTAAGGCGGTTCATGAGTTTCAACCCGGTTGGCGTGCTGAATTGCACGGTGAATGGAGCATTGATTTGGCGAATGAAGGCAACTTTGGTCGCTCTAGACGCGCTTATACAGCTTTATCTACGCCTTATGGGCGTTTTGGTATTGGCAAACAAAGACCCGCTCAGTACTTATTTATAGCTGAGTATGTGGATATTTTTAACCATGGTGCAAGCCCTTTTGCCTATGACCCAGAAAGTATTTTCTTCGTCGATAACTTGGTGACGTACCGTTATGAAACGGGTCCTGTTACGTTTATTGCCGTGGGGCAATTTGACGGTAAGGAGGGGGATAACCAAGCTGACTTAATTAATATCGGTTTGAGCTACGATAAAAATGGCATTCATGCTGCTGTAACATATCAACATAATACTGCCTATGAGCAAGAGCAAAAACTGGGAGACAGCACGTTGTGGTCAGGGGCATTGGCTTACCAGTTCACCGATGATTTTTATGCAGCGCTTGCTTATCAAGCGAAGGAGTATGATTACTTTACGGGAAACCGAGATGGGCATACTTTTGACATGTCGATGGCTTATCAGCTTACTAAACATTATAAGCTTAAAGCAGGCTTTTTTGATTTTGATGATGGGCATATAAGCCTAGATCCAAATAACCAGAGCTTTGACGGATACAATCTAACGTTAGAATGGCTGCCTGTTGATTCGCTGCGCTTACATTTGGAGTACCTAACGAAATCGTTTGATAATAAAAATGAATTTGACTCGATTTCTGTTGGTTTTAGATATGATTTCAGTACAAAGTGGCAGTATGAATAATGGGATATAAAGTACTTTTAGTGATTTATTGTGTGGCCGTATTAGTGAGTTCAACGCTATTCGCACAAACAACATTAGAATCTAAAGTGCAAAAAGTAACTATTTTAGTGGATGATAGTTACCCTCCATATACCTATGAAAGTAATGGCTACTTGTATGGGATTTATGTTGATTTAGTGCGCCAAGCTGCACGTTTACTAAAAGATGAATACGAGATAGAGTTACAACCTGTGCCTTGGAAGCGGGGTGTTGCCGCGCTGGAGCAAGGAGCAGCATTTGCGTTGATGCCCCCGTATATTCATATGAAAAAAAGGCCTTTTATTTGGCCTTATTCCATCGCATTACAAGAAGAAGCAGTGGTTGCTTTTTGTAATCAAGGTAAGACCCTTGTCAATGTGTTATCACGACCTGATTCAGCTGAGCCAATTAATGTTGGGCTTAACGCTGGTTTTATGATTTTAGATGCAGCACTAATGGAGGCGCAAAAGCGTGGCAAGATCAAGGTATGGGAAAATAGGAATATACGTTCAAATATAATGAAGATGAGTAAACAGCGTATCGATTGTTATATCAATGATAGGTTATCTACGCTCATTGGTTTGAATAATATCAGGCATTCAGATCCGAGTATTCGACTAGAACAGTTTATTGAAGACAAAGTGATATTACGGCGTACAGCACATATTGGTTACTTAAGGGAGAAAAGTAAAAAATACCCATTTAAATATGATTTCATCAATAAAATGGATGATGCGCTAAAAATAGTATTAGAACGCCAAGAAGATGGTGTTAAGCTCCAATAAGCCGGTTTGTATTATTCTAATAGTACGATTTACATAAACAATGAAGCTTGCACGTTGCGTCACCATATGTTGTAAAGGCTAAAATGTTTGGCTACAAAACTAGTAGCCGAACTTTTGTTGTATTTTACCTAATGCACGTTTGAACCAAGGTAAATTATCAGCGTTGTTTGATGTAGGCTCACTAGTAACATGTGAAGATGTTGCTTCAGGCGTATGGTTCGGTTTGCCACTGTTTGCTTGTTGATTTACCGACTCTAATGGTAATTGCCATTGATAGCCTTTGCGAGAGAAAGTCTTTACTGCGTCATCCCCAAACAGGGCTCTGAGGTGTCCAATACTTTGAAATACCATTTGATCAGAGACGGTTTTCTCTGGCCACACCTTTTTTAGTAATTCGGCTTTACTGTGCACTTTGTCTGTATCGAGTAGTAATATCGCGAGCATTTGCGCATGCTTCTCTTTAATGGAAAACTTTTTACCAGCATTAAAAAGCGTGAGCGTATCGCAATCAAACTCAAAATCATTAAATCTGAATTTCATGATATTTTTCATACCCCAATTGGGACGTACCTGTTTTTATTTTTTTGCAAGCATAACATATTCATTACAAAATCGGGATGTAATCGTTAAAAGTTATTTATATAACTGAAGATAAATCATATTAAGTGCATTGAATTACTACTAAAGGCAGATATGCTGGTGCTTTTTAAGCACTTTATGGTTGTTACGTATCTATGTGCCCCAGAGACCTCGATGGGTCTAATTGATCACGCACACGGCGCTTGAGTACTTTCGCTTCAGGAAATCCTTCATCTAACTCCCTGCACCAAATCAGTGTGTTATTGTAATATATTTTAAATGTTCCTTTGCTCGCGGGTGACAATGATACTTCAGCTAAGTCATCAGAGAATGTAGAAAGAAGCTCTTGAGCCAGCCAACCGCTACGAAGTAGCCACTGGCATAGCACACAATATTGAATTGTTATTTTAGGTTTGTGCAATGAGTTCAGCCTTATTCTTACGATGCATAGAGGGGAAATTACCTGATGCGTAGGTAAATGAAAAGTTTTATCGCAGTTTATGAGCAGGAGACAGGTCAAGTTTAGATTAAATCTCTAGCAAAAGTATTTTTTTGTACATTGCTCTTGAAAACAAATAAATCACCCACAGTAATGTTTTAAGCTTATGGAAATAGTGAACATTGAGTTTGGGGAAACAAGGATTTGGAATTCCATTATCTTTTTGTTGTGTAGTTGATTTTTATTTGGTATATTCCTCCTCTTGATTTTAATAATCATTATTGTAATGTCCTTTCTTACCCTGATCCAGTAAGCCAGCATTAAAAAAACGAAAGCTGAATTATTGTACGGCGACCAAAAGCAAGACTCGAAATCTCGTTGCTAAAGTAAAGTCCTCTTGAACATGTTTACATGTTGGAATATCGTCAAAACTGTAGTGAAGCTTATATTAAATTAATCCAGTATAGAGTCTGGATACAAATTATTGTGAGTTTTCTATGTCATATGAATATAACGGATCTATGATCCAAATCGCACATCCAGTGCAATCTATTTCTGTAAATAAAAGTACCGTAATTTATGCGGACAGAACAGGAATGAAAAATACTCGGTTCGCCACAACTGGTGATGCCCGAAGTTTTATTAAATGGCTTACTGCAAAGCATTAAGCCATGTATGCTCAGTATTCACAAAGTGCTTGTCTTTTTTAATTAAGAAAGGGCTTTGTGTTTACTAAACCTTCTTATCTTTGCGATTTCTCGCCTTTCCTGTAAAGTTTTACTTCGAACTAGCTAGCCATTTATCTATCTCTGTATACATAAAATCACGAATAATGGGTTGTGCCTTGGCATTTGGATGTAAATTATCATTTTGCATCAGAGAGTTATCGACAGCGATTGAAGTCATAAAGTACGGCATTAAATATGTATTTGTTTGCTCTGCCACAGACTGATAGCTTTCGGTAAACATACGGGTATATCGCGGCCCCAAATTCGGCGGAATTTGAATCTCCATTAGCGCTACTTTGGCACCTGATTGATGACTCTTTTCGACTAATTGCGTGAGATGCTTTTTTAGTACCTTAATTGGAAAGCCCCGAATCCCATCATTACCACCGAGTTCAATTAAAACGTGACTTGGTTTATGTGTTTGTAGCGACGCGTCAATTTTGAGTAAGGCATTGTCTGTTGTCTGCCCACTAATGGCTGTATTGATTATTTCGATCGGCTTTTTTTCTGCTGCGTATTTATTTTGTAACAAATAAACCCATGCTTGGGCTTGTTTCAAGCCGTAGCCTGCGCTTAAGCTGTCACCAATGAGCATTATTTTGTCTTTTGCGACGCTAGTAAATGGAAGCAGCGTTAAGATAAATAACACCGTAAACTTTAGGAAAAAACGAGTCATGTCAGTACTTTCTCAATTAAATATAATTCAAGTCGCTGGGTTAACCAAACGAGTGAGTACCCTCGAAGGGGACCTTACTATCCTTAGCGAAATTAATTTTTCTGTCAAGTCTGGGGAGTCAGTTGCTATTGTAGGGGCATCAGGCTCAGGTAAGTCAACGCTACTGAGTTTATTAGCTGGGTTGGATATTGCGACTGACGGTGACATACACCTTGATGGTGATGCTTTAAGTACATTAGATGAAGAAGCACGGGCACAAGTTAGGGCGCAAAAGGTAGGATTTGTGTTTCAATCGTTTATGTTGGTGCAAAGTCTTACCGCATTAGAAAATGTGATGCTTCCGGCAGAGCTCGCTGGTGATGTTAATGCCAAGGAGCAAGCGATTGCGTTACTTGAGAAGGTAGGGTTGTCTCATCGATTGGCACATTACCCCTCTCAACTTTCGGGAGGAGAGCAACAAAGGGTGGCCATAGCTCGGGCTTTTATTGGTGAACCGAAGATTTTATTTGCGGATGAACCCTCTGCAAATTTAGATAGCAAAAATGGCCAGTTAATTGAAAAACTATTGTTTGATTTGAATAAACAAAATGGAACCACATTAATTTTAGTGACGCATGATGAGCACCTTGCGCAGAGTTGTCAACGTGTGATTCATATCGAAGGAGGCAAGTTAGAGCAGATCAGTGAAGGGGGAGCGGTTAATGTGGGTTAAATTAGCATTTAAATTGTTTGCTCGAGAGCTTCGTCGCGGTGAGTTGACGATTATATTTGCGGCAATTGCTTTGGCGGTTTTAACGGTATTTAGTTTGTCGTCAGTCACTGAACGAATAGGTTTAAATATTGAGAAAAAAACCAGTGACTTCATTGCAGCAGATCGCAGACTATCTAGTAACCATGCTTTTACTGACAATTATATTAATGAAGCCAATCAGCAAGGGTTAGAAACGGCGTCACTGTTATTTTTTGACTCAATGCTATTTGCAAATGATGAGCTAGTTTTGGGGTCAGTGAAAGCAGTCACTGAGCAGTATCCATTACGAGGCATGGTGGAAATAAAAGACACATTAGAGAGTGTGGGTTATGAAATTCGTGGCGGGCCTAAAAGTGGTAATATTTGGCTCAGTGAAGGGCTATTTTATACCTTGAACGTGAATGTTGGTGACACAGTTGAGCTTGGAGCTGGTCAATTTACCATTAGCAAAGTGTTGGTCAGTGAACCTGATGCGCCGTTTTTTTCACTCGCTGGTAATAAACGCGTATTGTTAAACTATGCCGACATTGGCAGTACAAAAGCCGTTCAAGTTGGTAGTAGGGTATTTCACCGTTTGTTGTTTGCGGGTACTGACGCACAGTTGTCTGACTATTATTTATGGCTAAAGCCACAATTGAAAGAAAATCAAAATTGGGAAGGGGTTAAAGATCGCCAATCACCATTAGGTGAAAACTTGGCGCGTGCGGAGCGATTTTTATTACTGGCTGGCTTGTTCGGTATTATGCTTGCAGCAGTGGCAATGGCTGTCTCTGCAAAACGTTATTGTGAAAGGCAATATGACCCTGTGGCAATGATGAAAACACTCGGAGGAAGCCGAGTTGTAATACGCAAAATATTTTTAACGCATCTCGCATTAGTGACGAGTGTTTCAATTATTATCGGGTTGAGCATCGGCTTTGTATTGCAGTACTTCGGTGCAAATTACCTAGCACAGTTTATGGGGGCGGAGTTACCTAGTGCAGGCATAAAGCCATGGTTATTGTCTGCATTTATAGGTATGACTTGCGCTTTAATGTTTTCATTAAAACCTTTGCTTGATTTGTTTGATATTCCACCTCTGAGGGTCTTGCGCCGAAATTTAGGTGACCGCTTAGCGATAAGCCGTATTCATATGGCATCATCTTTGTTCACTATTTTTTTATTAATGTGGCTATTCAGCGGTGAAATAGTAATTACACTTATTTTGTTTGGATCTAGCTTATTGGTAATTGGAGTATTATTTGGTATTTCTAGGGCGCTTTTCTCATTTGGGAGAAAGTTAGGTTTAAGCCCTGGCTCAAGTTGGTCACTGGCAATTGCAACCTTACAAAAGCGGGCGAATGCCAATGCGGTGCAGCTAATTAGTTTCGCTTTGGCGATTAAGCTGATGTTATTTTTAGTCGTTCTAAAAAATGACATGATTTCAGATTGGGAAATGCAAGTGCCAGCTGACGCACCAAACGCATTTTTCATCAATATTGCTGAACAGGATATTGAACCAATTACCACTTTTTTCAATGACAATAATATAACCCATGAAGCATTTTACCCCGTATTTAATGCACGGGTTAATGCCATTAATGGCGAAGAGCTTGCACGTCGAGTATCAAAGCAAGAGGGAGAAGAGCGCGATGAAGATGCTCGAGAGGGTGTTAGCCGAGAACCAAATTTAACATGGCTGTCAGAAATCCCTGAAGGCAATGAAGTGATTGAAGGTGAGTGGTTTAGTAATGGTGATGACATTGAAGTGTCGGTATTTGAAGGCTGGAAAGAAGTACTCGATCTAGAACTGGGTGATACGGTCTCATTTTTGGCTAATGAACGGCGTTTTGATGCGAAAGTGACCAGTTTTAGAAGTGTCGATTGGGGCACGTTGAAGCCTAACTTTGTCATGATATTAAGCCCAAATATGGCAGGTAAAACGCCGGTAACTTATTTCAGTGCCGCTAAATTGGAAGCACAGCATAATAAAGGTGTGAGTCAATTGCTGCAGCGTCACCCAACGATGAGTATGATAGATATTAAGAGTCGCTTGGAGCAAGCACAATCAATCATCGCGCAGGTATCGCTTGCGATAGGGTTTGTATTGTCGATTGTATTAGTCAGTGGCGCACTGGTCTTGATCTCTCAAGTCCAGGCCAGTTTAGCTGAACGTATGCAAGAAGTGGTGATTCTAAGAACCTTAGGGGCTAGAGGGCGCTTAATTAAGCTGGCGACACTGTATGAATTTGTATTACTGGGGGCTATTGCTGGATTTGTTGCTGCCCTTGTGAGTGATGTGGCGTTACTGCTTATTCAGCAGCAGCTTTTTGACGTTGCTGGGCGGTTACATTGGTATATATGGCTTTTAGGGCCAATCAGTGGTGCCGCGTTTGTTGCGACAATCGGATACTTTATGGTGGCAAATACAATGCGGCAAAATACGCAAGGATTATTGAGGAATTTATCTTAAATTGAGGCGAGTATTTTGTTTACATTAAGGCCACATTTCAGTGGCCTTTTTATTGCGTGAATAATCATTGCCTCTCACGCTTGGGCTCTTGCGAATAAGGAGTGAGCATCGGCATCCGTACTCAGTGACTGTTAAGTTAAGTACCTATTTAAGTTATTAATCATATGGTTATATTCTTCAGTTCGGCTTTTTACAACCAGCAAATAAATCAATAAAGTGGATTCTAGCGTCTATACTCACATTGCAATCAACGTAAAATTTATTAAGTATGGAATGATGCTATGAAGAAACGACTACTCGCTGCTGTTGTTAGTTTGGCTTGTATTAGTCTAAATGTACAAGCTGAAATTAGGATTAATGGTTTTGCATCCATTGTTGCTGGTCAAACGTTAGATGACGATACGAGGTTGTATGGTTATGACGATGATATTTCTTATAAAAATGAGAGTATGTTTGCATTACAACTGTCGTCTGACTTACAAGATAGACTGAGTGCCACAGCACAAATTGTCGCTCGAGGTAACGAAGATTTTGACGCCGAATTTGAATGGGCTTATGTGAGCTATCAAATCAATGATGACTTAAAAGTGAGTGGTGGAAAAATGCGGATCCCATTCTATCGCTATTCCGATTTTCTAGATGTTGGATATGCTTATCGCTGGGTGAGGCCTCCTCAATCTGTTTATAACTTTGCTTTTTCAACATATGAAGGTTTAAACCTATTACACTCGACCACATTGGGCGATTGGGACTCGACAACTCAGCTTATATACGGTTCATTCTCGGGTAGGGTCCCCTCTGCAGCGGGGGCGACTCCAGAACAAGTTGAGTTGAATGACTTAGCGGGTATAAATTGGACTATATCCTATGACTGGTTTAGTGCAAGAGCTGCTTACATCGTTGCTGAAACGACAATCAGTGCCTCTAGTGTTGTCGGCTTAACCGCGGCTCTAAATGGATATGGCTTGAATAATCAAGCAAATAGTTTGCTAATCAGTGAAGATGATGGCGCGTTTTTTGGTTTAGGGTTTTCTATCGATTACGATAATTTTCTGTTTGATGCAGAGTATACCGAAATAGAAGTTGAGAATAGCTTATTGCCAGATCAAACACAGTATTATGCATCCGTTGGGTATCGAATAGATGACTGGACCGTGCATTTAACTTACGAAAATAACGATGATGAGCATGATTCTAATCGGTTAAATACAGTACCGGTTTCCATTTCTGGGCCGAATGGAACAGTTATTCCCGTGTCACTAGATCCAACGAATGCAAATTCACCATTATTACGAGATGTCACTAACCAAGTTTTGTTGGGAGCTAAGCAGGAGAGCAGTACTGTGAGCGTAGGTGCTCGCTATGATTTTCACCCTTCAGCTGCGCTTAAAGTTGATTTAAGCCGTTATAATGATGATATCACTGATCAAGATATAGATGTGTTGGCAGTGGCGATAGATTTAGTATTTTAAGGAGTGAACAATGAAAAGCCAAATTGCTTTATGTTTATTTATGAGTGCCTTTTATGTCAATGCTGAGGTTGCTGTAATCGTGAACGCCAGTAATGGCAATAGTTTAGATAAAAGTGCGATATCAAAAATATATTTAGGAAAATCGAAATCTTATGCTGATGGGACTAAAGTGAAAGCTGTAGCTCAAACAGGCACGTCTGTTGCAAAAGCATTTACGCAAAATGTGGTTGGCAAGTCGAATAGTCAGTTTAAGGCTTATTGGTCTAAGTTGATTTTTACGGGCAAAGGCACGCCACCAAACCCATTAAGTAATGACCAAGCCGTCATTGATTTTGTTATGAATAATCCAGAAGGTATTGGCTATATAGATAGCGCTAAAGTGACAGATAAAGTAAAAGTGGTTGGTAAATTTTAGCTCAACTATATTTTTAAATACAAAAGGCACCACTAAGGTGCTTTTTATGTTTATCGGGCATAAAAAACGTATTTTAATATTCAAAGTGAATTAAATAATGGGTATTGACATGATTTTTCGGGTTGCAACATTAGAAGACTTATTTCGATTGGAGCAGTTTGAACAAGCGGTAGTTGAAGCTGAAAGACCATTCAATGACGCCTTGAAAGCGCAACAAGCACGCTATTATGACTTACCTTTTCTTATCGCCGATAGCCAAACTTATTTACTGGTCGTAGAGCACCAAGCAACTATCATCGCGACTGGTTATGTTCAAATTCGCACTTCAAAGTAATCGGTTTTACATGAAAAGCATGGTTATTTAGGGTTTATGTATGTTGTACCAGAGCATCGTGGAAAGGGGTTAAATAAAGCGGTTATTGAACATTTAATTGATTGGTCAAAATCAAAAGGGATATGTGATTTTTATTTGGATGTGTATAGCGAGAATGTCTCAGCGATTAAGGCATATGAAAAGCTTGGTCTAAGGAGTTCACTGGTGGAAATGAAATTGCATTTATAAAGGCAATAAAAGGGTTTTTATGCGTGCACTTGTTAATGCGTACTAAAGTGGCATTTGTTCTAATCGTGAGCCGATATATAGTTAATACCATGTAAATATTGAAGATTGAATGTATATGCAGGGTGCAGAAGCCGAGCTGTTTAAAGCCCTTTACGTGGCATGTATTGCTGTTGGTGGTTTTATTTTTGCTTTGTTATTGTCTCATCAACATAGAGGTCGGCCTGGCAATAAAACACTGGCTGCATTTATGTTATTTATTCAAGTGCCAACGCTGAGTGCGTATAGTCAGTTAACATTTGGGCAGGTCCCGTTTGCGTTGCAAGCTGCTAGTCAGTGTTTAATTTTGATATACGGACCTATCATTTATCTATTACTGAAAGCGATTTTAAAACCAGAGCGCCCGGTAAAGTGTGCTTACTTACACTTTGTCCCTTTTATTACTATTTTCTTACTCAAGTTTTTTATTATTCCCGATTATGGTCTGTATGTTTGGATCCCATTTGTGACCCTTATTTTGGTATATTTACTTGTTAATATAAGGCTCCTTATTACATCTCGGGAGCAGTTTTTTCAATTACATAGTGGTTATAAAAATACAACGTTCTACTGGTTTAGCTTCGTTGTTGGTGGGATTAGCGTACTAACTGTGTACGATATTATCATTATTTCTTTATACTTAAATGGTATATATCTTGGTTTTAAGTGGTGGAACATCATGACTTTCAGTTTGTGTGGTTACCTGACAATAGTGAGCGCCTTTTCTATCTGGCGACCAACCATCTTTTATAATATATTGAAGAAAAAAGTAAAAAGTCAAAAAAGTTAAATGGTAGTGCATATCTACTTGCTAATAGCGCCATAAAGCCACTTGAGTTAACTGTTCATCATGTATTGAAAGACAATGAATTGTATAAAGATAATGAATTGACGCTCTCTAAGTTAGCTGATGCGACAGGTGTTTCAAGTCATATGCTATCAGAGCTGTTAAATGTACATATGCAGACGAATTTCTATGAGCTAGTAAATAGATACCGACTTGAGTGTGCCATTGGCATGCTGCAAGTAGAGGCTACTAGCAGTTCTATTATTGATATTGCGCTTTCCGCTGGATTTAATAATAAAAATACATTCTATCGGGTATTTAAGGAGAAAGTGGGGGTTACGCCATCAGCGTATCGTAGTCGCAATAGAAAAATGGCTTCTTAGTAAGAAAATATGTCATTTATTATCTAGAGTGACGCTTTCACGTGACAGTCTTCATAGTTTTTACTTGTTTATCAAATAACAAGGAAAAACTATGGCGAATAAATTAAACATGAGTACACGGCGAAGTTTTTTAAAATCCTCATTAGGCATAGGTGCCGCACTTGGTGTAACACCGCTTAGAGCCTCATTTGAAAGTACATTGGAGCAGCAAACAGGAGATGATTACCGTCCAGCATATATTTACCCTAATGACACGAGGTACACCGCATTTTTATCAGGTTCAAATTATCGTTTTACCTCACTACCAAGCTGGGTTTCAGTATGTTCTTCGGCCCACGAAGTTTATGTAGCAGCGCGTAAAGCAATTACTGACAACAAGCGTATAATTGTAAGATCTGGCGGCCACTGCTATGAAGGGTTTGTAGACAATGATCAAGGCAATATCATTGATTTAGGTAACATGGACAAAGTCTATAAAAAAGGAAAGTACTATGTTGTCGAAGCGGGTGCACGTTTAGGGAATACTTACGAGACATTACTCAAAGAGTGGGGAGTGATGTTACCGGGAGGGTCTTGCTTTAATGTCGCTGTCGGCGGGCATGTGTGTGGAGGAGGTTTTGGGGCAATGTCTCGTAAATATGGCCTGACCGTAGATTACTTAGTGGGTGTTGAAATTGTTACCTTCTCTGAATATGGCGGGCAAGCGAACTATCCGCGTAGTTATTTTTTGGGTGAAAATGAAAAATCCGATGATATTGTCTGGGCACACCAAGGAGGAGGGGGTGGAAATATGGGGATCGTAACCAAATATTATTTTGAAAGTTTACCATCTGTTCCAGCTATGATGAGTATTCAACAGCTGTCTATCCCATGGGATATATTAGATAAGCATAGCTTTGCTGCATTGTTACAACGTTATGCGCATTTTTTCGCGATAAACCGCGGTGAAAATAATAAGTACAATGGACTACATACGTCATTTACATTGAATAAAAAAGTAGGTCCAGCCAGCTCGCTGGATTTAATGATCACTTATAGCGGTGATACGCCAGCATTAATTGACGGTTTTATTATCGCTATTTTTGATGAGCCACAACTACGAGCTGCAGAAGTGAGTTTCGCGCCACACCGAGAAGCTTCTCGCAGCTTAGTGCCAAACTCTCTAAATGCGCCACAGCCTTTAGGGAGTTATTTAACGATTCCATGGTGGATGGCAGTAACTGTCGGTGGTGGTGGAGCTGGTGGCGCAAGGGCCAAGTACAAATCCGCGTATATGAATGATGTTTTTCCTGAACATCAAATAGACACTCTTTGGGAAATGCTCACAGCTGATGGTTTTATAAACCCTGCAGCGGCGGTACAAATATCGTCTTATGGTGGGAAGATAAATACTATTGGGAAATATGATACGGCCGTATCGCACCGTGATTCTATTTTAAAATTACAATATCAAGCGTACTGGTTTTCACCTTTTCATGATGACTATAATATTGACTGGATGCGTAAGCTTTACACTCGAATGTACGGTGCATTAGGGCCTGTCTCAGATGGAGTGATGGATGGGTGTTATGTGAATTACCCTGACGTTGATTTAGATAATTGGCAAGTGCTCTATTATAAGGATAATTATCCTCGCCTACAGCGGATCAAAGCTCAGCTAGACCCAAAAAATAGATTACATCATACTCAGTCAATTGAAGGACACGTTTAATTCAAAGAGGCTTAATATTCAGCGTGAACTTTTGCACTGGCATCAAAAAGATGCCAGTCTTAGAGCACTATTGATGTGAATGAGTTCGGGAGTAAATTATGAATCGACAGTGGATAAATTGGGCGATTAAAACAATTGAAGCAGACTACACTCGCTCTGCAGACACCCACCTGATTAGATTAGACTTAAAAAGCCATCCTAATATACTTATTTACTTAAAAGATGAGAGCACGCACCCAACGGGTTCTTTAAAGCACCGTCTAGCACGTTCATTATTTTTATATGCGTTGTGTAATGGGAAAATAAATGAGGATACCCCCATCATAGAGTCATCCTCAGGGAGTACAGCAGTATCAGAAGCTTATTTTGCTAAGCTATTGGGTTTACCGTTTATTGCTGTCGTACCCAAGTCCACGGCGCGGGAAAAAATAAAGCAAATTGAGTTTTATAATGGACAATGTCATTTAGTTGAACAAACCGATCAGATCTACGCCGTCTCAAGGGAGCTTGCTGAGCAAATGGGAGGGTTTTATATGGACCAATTCACGTTCGCGGAGCGGGCTACTGATTGGCGGGGAAATAATAACATTGCGCAAAGTATTTTTAAGCAAATGGCAGATGAGCCTTTTAGTATACCGAGCTGGATAGTGATGAGCCCAGGTACAGGGGGGACTTCCGCGACGCTAGGTCGATATATACGTTTTCAGCAATACGAGACAGAACTCATGGTTGTTGATCCTGAGCATTCTGTTTTTTATGATTATTATCAGACACAAGATGTGACCTTGACGCATCATTGTGGCAGTAAAATAGAAGGGATAGGTCGTCCCAGAGTTGAGCCTTCTTTTATACCTGGTGTAGTCGATGAAATGCTCAAAGTACCGGATCAAGCAAGTGTTGCAGCGATGCATTGGCTGAGTGCACAGCTAGGACGTAAGGTGGGGCCTTCATCAGGGACGAACATATGGGGCGTATTGCATCTTGCTGATAGGATGAAACGTCAAGGAGAAACGGGAGCCATTGTGTCATTGATTTGCGACAGTGGTGAGCGCTACCTAAATACCTACTACAATGACCAGTGGGTTACGGAGAATATTGGAAACGGACATCATCATAATGATTATTTAGCACAGTTTTTTTAGTCATTTAGCCTCTGCGGAAATTGTTGAATATACGTCAGATGATTCAACAATATTTAACAAGTAGGGTGCTTAACCGACCGGCTAACAAAGTACCGCGCCGATGAAGTAATTATTCTGACAAGTTTCTATAATAAACACATACTTTCTTCACTTTTGTATTGTTTAATGCGAGAAAATTTTTCGCATTAAAGGATACACCATGAATAATCTATTTTTATTACTGGCAGTTGGTGTGGCTGTGGTCAGTATTGTGGCTTTAGTACGGATGAGTACTTTACGGAAAAAAGATCAAAAAGCATTACGAGAAATTAAAAAAGCAAAATCGGCGCTGAGCAAAAAGATTTTCTATCACGGTGATAGTGATATTCCAAACTACCGTCAATTTATGCAAAAGCTGCTCAAAGTTGAGCGAAAGTTTACTCGGTACCACATATCTTTGATTAAGTTAGGTAAACAACCTGTTTTTGATGACATAGATGAACAGTTAGCGTCTTTCTCGGAGTTGTTTAATACGATTAGTAAGTCTTGTGAGCCTTTTGCATTAGCCTTATACGATTCTGAATATATGTTGATGGCATTTGTCACTCAAGGTACAGGGTCAAATACACAAGAAGCCATAGAAAAGCAAAAAGACATATTACATAAACTACCCGAACAGGTGTTAATCAGTGGTACCAAGGTACCTATTGATTATGCGATATCATCGTTAAGTTTGACGGGATATTCGGCGATTTACGGTATGGACAAAGTGCAACGTAGGTTAACTTATTCGATGGATCACGCATTGGAGAGTGAAGATGGCACTTTTTTTCATAATGAGCAATTGTATAAAGCTGAAATGTATAAAAAGCATGTGCTTAGAAAGCTCACGAGCAGCATCTCGTTTAATCCAGATGATTTTTACTTGGTGTTTCAGCCAATGTACATTCCGAGTGATCTGGACAAACCCAAACGCTATGAAGCGTTGATCCGCTGGAAAAATCATAAAAACCTTGGACCAAAAACTTTTATCCCGATGCTTAAGAGTCAACCCGGTTTACAAGAGGGAATGACGGAGATTGTGCTTAACCAAGTGTTTTCTTTGCTCAAAGTCCAGCTAGATAGCAAAAAGGATCTGACGCCCATTCATGTCAATATTACTAAGCAAGAGCTAAACACTGAGCACTTATTTGGCCATCTTAAACAATTACTAAAAGGTGCACCATCAATTGCGAGCTTTATTGTTTTTGAGGTTGAGCAAAATGATACTTTGACAGAGAGCGAATTGATTAAAAGTAATATGCGCAAAATTATCAATTTAGGGTGTCGATTTTCAATCGACAATTTTGGTCATGATAGAAAGAGTTATCAACTTCTCAGTAATGGTTACTACAAAACAATAAAAGTAGACAAATCTTATATAGCCGAAGTACGTGACAGGCACGCCACCTCTAAATCGCTTGAACAGATCATGTCGACGGCGAAGCGCTCTAAACTGACCGTCATTGTAGAGGGCGTTGAAAATCGATATCAGCTGGATTATATAAAAAATTTTGAAAATGCCATGTTGCAGGGTTATTACATTAGCGCCCCTTTGAGTGCGCATGACTACCTATCAGTGGAAAGTAAACAGTCAGTTACATTAAGTTGATAAAGGACTTTTAACGTATCGCTTATTATTCAATCTAACCGAGAGGACATACTTAAGTTACTGTATCTGCAGTTTAAAGTCGTGTTTTATTATCATGCTTTACGTTGAACTAACTTGTTATAAAGGTAAGACTGTGCAATATAACTCAGTCTTACGTAGGTGGCCTATGCGACTGCCGCTATTTCTTCGTTATATTAGGCACTGCTGACTTTTGCCATATGCTCGCAAGCAATGACCCACTGACATTATGCCATATTGAAAATAAAGAACCGGCGACAGCTGCGCTGGGAGTAAAGAACTTCATTGCCAAAGCAACCGCTAAGCCAGAGTTTTGCATTCCGACTTCAAAGGCGATGGTTCGGCAAACTTGTTCATCACACCCAAGGCGCTTAGGTACAAAATATCCGAGCAGTAGTCCAATCCCATTATGTAAGATCACCGCAAGCATAATGACCAGACCCGTACTTTCTAAATTGGCTTGATTCAGTGCCACCACAATGGCAATGATGAAGACAATTGCGCCCATCGATAGCATTGGTAATGCCGGTAAGCTCTTCGTGATGAGCTTATTGCAGTATAGGTTTAATATTACCCCCACTGTGACGGGGAGCAACACAATTTTGAATAAGCTAAGGAGCATATTTATGATTGGAATATTGACCAGTTCACCAATAAGGAGTGTGGTTAGTACCGGCGTAAGTATGACACCTATCAAGGTGCTGATGGCTGTCATGGTTATTGATAAAGCAACATCACCTTTAGCGAGATAACATAACACGTTGCTTGCGGTACCACCCGCTACGGTGCCAACTAATACGAGCCCTATCAATGATTGGGTGTCGAAATTCATGCCTTTTGCCAGTAAGAATGCCAAAATAGGCATGACGGAAAATTGCAGTAAGATGCCGATAAAAATTGCTTTTTTATTCTCTGTGGCACGCAAAAAATCTTTGGGTGTCAGTGTGAGCCCCATGGTGAGCATGATCACCATGAGTAGAGGAATAATCATACTTTTCAGATCAACAAAGTAGATAGGAAATACAAATGCGAACGCTGAAAATAAGATTGCCCATAGCGGGAATAATTGTACGGTGATAGCCATTGATTTTAAGATTTAAATTAAGTGTGATCAGATACTATCCTGAATTTTTAACCTTTACGAGTTACATGGCTTTTAGTGAGTAACCTCAGGTTTGGATAAGGGTTTTGGAATAGAAAATGTTTTGTAAGTAAACTTACGTACAATCCAATGATGATATCTTGTTCAATATCAAGGCGCTTTTATGCAGTAATAGCGGGCTATTGCAAATGAAAGCAACGCCGAGAGTGAGAAAAATAGCTTTATTGGGCAAATTCGCTTATCCAGAGCTGAGGTTAAGTAACGACATGAGCGTACGATGCCACATAAATGTGTCTCACTCCCCTTTGAGTGTGAGTACAAAGTTATGGCTGAGCTGATGTTACATCTAAGGTCGTGTGAGTGATAGGTCTACTTGTTATAGGTTTCCATGCTCCGTACTGTACTGAATATAAGTGCTAGAACCAATAGCTTATGCATTGCTTTCACTTTATTTCGGCCTTTCACCCATAGATTATTCCGTTTTTCAGGTTTTTCTTTGTAAATTAATTCTTCACTAAATGTTCATGTTAAGTAAATTTAAATGTAAAAATATAAATTATATTGTATACAAAGGTGGTTTTGTATTGTAGTTTTAATAAACAAGCTGACAGTTTGAAGTCGTATTTGCTTGTGTTGTTTTTTCTGTTTACTGATTCAAAAAGTGTATTTTTACTTTTCAAAGTATTGAGTTTGAAATGTCAAAATGCGCAGCGGATATAAAAATAAAGTCGTCAGCTATATGGCGACACAACAACATGTAAAGATACTCACAGGAGAGAATCATGCTATTTAATTTTAGGGGTTTATGCGGCCTAAGTAGGCAAAATATACACGGGCATAATTATAAAAAAAGCTACCTTATGATGTTACTAGCAGGTATGTCGTCGACTTCAGCCTTTGCCGGTGAAATAGTAGAGTCTAAGTCATTTCAAAATCTGACGGCGCAGTCGCAAAGCAGTGTGTCACTTGAGTCTAGTGCGTTTCATAAAGCGAGCTCAGGGCAGATTTGTGGTACAGATACGAATTTGCAAGATTGGAACGTATTACAAAAAGAGAATGCACGTCAAGCATTACTCCCAAGCAGTTTGACAAGCCAAATACAACAACGTATGGCACAAGCATCAGATGAAGCAGCAGCCAACGGTAATGGTGTGGCTGGACGTTACTATATTCCCGTTGTTGTACATGTATACGGCGATAGATACAACTGTGAGACTGGCACATATTGCTTAACTGAGCAAAAAATAATTGATGGTTTAAATAAAACCAATGAAGACTTTAGAGGGTTGATCACGGATGATGGCCCTATTGCTGCCCAGTTTCAGGCAATCCGAGAAAATCTAGATATTGAATTTGTTTTAGCCAAGAAAGATCCCAGTGGCAACGCCACTAATGGCATCGTGCGCCATGCAGAGAAAGCAGGATATGGGGATGGTGAGAAAGCTGACGCGCAAATTGCAGCTGATGCATGGGACAACTTTAAATACATGAATATTTACATCCAGCATGACTTATATGCGGATGGCGAAACCAATAACTCAGGTGTGGCATGGTACCCTCAGGTCAGCATGTCGGAAGCCGGCTTAGCACGGGTGGTATACAATGGGGACTATGTTGGTTCAAACACCAATGAAAATTTCCGCTCAGTATTAACACATGAATTTGGTCACTTTTTAAACCTTCCTCACACTTTTGATGGTGAATGTACAGTACATTCACAGCCATTTTGTAGTGCTACGGGGGATGGTTCGTGTGATACACCGCAAATGAGCAGCAGCGTGTTGCAAGATAATGCAACAAACTGCTTAGGTGAGCCAACTAACACCGAAAACTTCATGCATTATTCAGACAACTACGCGATGTATACTCAAGATCAAGTTGAACGCATGACAGCAGCATTACACGGTTCAGCACGAGCGACGCTTTGGTCTAATAGTAATTTGATCGCAGTTGGCTTAGACGACTTAACCAGTAACGCCGATCATCCTTGGGATGGACTAGGTGGCAACCCAAAACCACAAGGTACTACGGTTCAAACATTTAATAATATATCAGCACAAAAAGGCGAAGTTGATAATTTTGAGATGTCGGTGCCAGCGGGCACTGAAGCAGTTGCATTTTATCTTGACGGGTACGATGAAGATCCTGACATGTATGTGTCTAAAGGCGCAGCCCCTACTAAAACGGGTGATAACTGGGATGCTGATTTTATCTCGTTTAGAAGTGCAGGTTCCCCTGAATTAGTGACGGTTTCTTCTCCTTCAAGTACTGAAACTTATCATGCAGCAGTCGATGCGTTTTCCGCTTATTCTAATGCCACATTAAGCGTCATTACCGCCCAGGACAGTACATTGTGTAATGGCTGTGAGCGAGTATTTTTAACCGAAGTGAAAGACTTGGCGTCAGCCAAAGGCGCACCGGTAAAAACGTATCAATATCAAATACCGGCAGATGCAGTACGCACCGTTGCGGTTATGCCTGGTGGTTATAAAGGCGATCCCGATGCTTATATGAGTATGAATGCGACACCCGATAAAACCACGTATGATTGTGGGCCTTTCAGCGCGCCGCGTCTAAGTGAGTACTGTGAGTTTGGTGCTGGTGGCGGTACACTCAATATTATGATTGACCCATTTTTAGAATATAGCGGTGCTTCACTGGTCGTTTATTATGAACGAGGTGCGGCATCTGGACTGCCAATCGCTGAGGCGAATGGGGATTATTCAGCATTGATAGGTCAAGATATTACATTTAGCAGCACAGGCTCGAATGACAGTGATGGCTCAATCACGTCATATTTATGGGCTTTTGGTGATGGTGCCACTTCTACGCTTGCGAATCCAACACATAGCTACCAATTAGCGGGTAACTATAGTGCCTCGTTACAGGTGACAGATAATGATGGTAACACCGCAACGGATGCGGCTAATGTCACAATTACTGCGAGCAATCAAGCTCCGGTGGCGAATGCCAATGGGCCTTACTCGGTTGAGCTTGGCAAAGCCATTACGTTCAGCAGTGCTGGTTCATCTGACCCTGATGGTTCCATTTCCGCTTATGCATGGGAGTTTGGTGATGGACAAACAAGCACCAGTGCTACTCCAACTCACACTTACGCAGCGGCTGGCAACTATAGCGCTACGCTTAAAGTGACTGACAACTTAGGACTGACAAACACGTCAACTGCACAAGTTACAGTGAGTGAGTCAAGCTATTGTGAAGCGTCAGGTAATACGCGCTATGAGTGGATTGCGAATGTGCAATCGGGCAGTTTTACGAACCCGTCTCAAGGTGTTGGTTACCAAGACTTTACCAGTAAAGTAATTGAGTTGACTGAAGGTAAGAATACGCTGACATTAACGCCAGGTGGTACTTACACTGAACATTGGACTGCATGGTTAGATAGTAATAATGATGGCACGTTCAGTGACAATGAAAAAGTACTCACAGGTGTGTCTGGTAAAGGTGCTGTCAGTGGTGAGCTGAGCGTTCCAGCAGGCTTAGTTGGCCAATCTTTAAGAATGCGCCTTGCTATGAAATATAGTAGCGCTGCAAACAGCGCATGCGGCAATATTGGTGATGGTGAAGTAGAAGATTATACCGTATTGGTTAAAGCTGGAGGTACAACTCCACCAGTTTCACAAGTACCAAATGCCTGTTTGACACAATCGCCTATCACGGGTGGTCGTTTAGAAGCGGGCACAGCCAGTTGCTTAGGAGGCAATGGTACGCTTTGGTTAAGTATTGCTGATGTGTCTGCAGCACAAAGCGTAGCAATTACCACAGCGCATGGCCAAAGTAACTTAGAGATCTTATACAAAAATGGTGGCTGGCCAAGTGACACTGATAATGATGCGACATCAAACAGTGGTACGCAAACGGAGTGTATTTATATTCCGGCAGGGACTCAGCATTGGTCATATTTAAAAATTAACGGTGATGCGAGCAATACCAGCATTATTGTTGATTTTGATACGGCAGCTTGTCGTAAGTAACCCGAGTTTTATTTCCCCCCGACTAAAGCAGCGCGTAATGCGCTGCTTTTTTTATTTTTTTGCGGTGAATAATTTGGTTTAAATGATTGATTTTTATATTAAGTGATGAATTTATGCTTGTTGCGCTATTGAGAAACACTACAAGTTATCACTCGGTAAATACTGTTGCCAAGGCTGCACGATAAAAGGATATTCACCAGTCACATCAACGCGACAATACCAATATTGTAGTGCACCCGTATTGATCCCCTGGTATTTAAAAATCACATTGACGACAATACGGTCTCCACTGTTTAACATGTCAGTGTCTACACTGAGCAACTGATAACCACTGGGATTGGGTCCATCTGAACTTGAGTTATAGTATAAGTTATAAGAATGATTATACACATCAACATTGTTATACAACACAAAGTTAAGCGCTCGCGTGTTATCTGTGTTGCCAGCAGAACTATCGAGGGCAGTAATTTCCCCAACAAGTTGCGTGAAATGTGTATTTGTGCTTTTTTCACCATGACACACTTGGCCATAGGGCATTACCGCTGTTGGCATAATCGCAGTGACGTGCATCTCGTATGCACCAGAGGCTACGCCAATCACGACAACTTGCCCATCAGTAGATGACTCGTTACGGCCCAGTGCTGAAATACACTGCGTAAGCAATTCATCGTTAGTCAGAATAAGTTTATATTGCTGTTCATTAAAGCGGTTATCTAGCACCCAATCCATCGCCCGTGCAATGTAGTTATTTTGCGGTTGACTGAGGCCTTTAAAGAGGGCTTGATACAATTGCGTATTCCGGTTTAAGCGTGCTAATGCAATATTATCATTCACGTTTTCAAGCATGGGTAATGGGTTAGATGACATGATGCTGTTTTGGTTTAGTTCTTTTTCTAAATTTAACGTAGGAAATTTAGCATTGATATTACCCACGCAATACACATATTGATTACTCATTGGTTGCGTCTCAAATTCAATTTTTTCGGTGAGTGCACGTTGTAACACCATTGGTTTTTTAAGGTGTTGATATATTGATTCATTCTTGTGATACATAAGTAACTCCTAGCTGCTTTTAGCAAAGGGGGCGAGCTTAGATGACACAAAAGGGTACGCGTTTGTCACATCAATATTACACGCAAATCGGGTGTCATTCGGATTAGAAAGAATAACCTCTATAATGGAGCGGTCACCATACAATGACACATGTTGAAAATGCACGGCGTTGACGTTATCGATGATCTCATTTTGCGTTTGACTAGTATTGATTTGATCAAAATGCGTGACTAAATAATTGCTAGCGCGCTCCAAGTTTGATCGGCCTATATTGGGTTTTAATTGTGCTAACGCACCTTCTCTGGTTTTTTTTGGTGGGCTTTTTGTACCGTCTACAGTATCAATTAAATGCTCGACCAGAACGCTAGGGAGCGCTTCTGAACCATGGCTGCCAGCCACAGAAATACGCTCGACTAACCCGACTAAAATAACCTCGTTTTTAGTTGACGCTTGGATCAGCGCATTTAATTGTGTGAGTGTTCTTGGGTATAACGTATATGTATCAACATTATTAATGGTAAATACCCAAGTTGCTTGTTGTGCGAGGTACAAAAAAGGGCGAATACGAAGATTCGGCTGCTCATTAGGCGACGTTACATAGTTAAAAATCTGATCAAAACTGGTAGTAGATTGCTTGGTAAATTCTGCGGCGGCCTCGCACTGCTTTTCTAAATCTATTGTTGCGAAATACGGCTTAACATAACCTATTGCATACACGTGTCCATGGGGGTGTTCACGGTTACATTGCAGCGTTTCTTGAGTTTGGCTAGTTGTGTTGACCACATCTGGTTGAGCTGCATTGTGCGTCTCATCTGATAAATTCATTTTTTCGATCCTCAAAGAACAGTATTCATATCAAAGGCTGTACTGGGGTGAAAGCTTGGATAGCAGTATTAATAAAGGGGTACAAACCAGTCACATCTATCCGACAATAATAATAATGCTGCTTGTCTGAACTGTTCTCTTGATAGACGAATGTCATATCGACAATAGAGTGGCTTGACACAGAATCAAACATAGTCATATCAATACGTAACAATGATGCGCTTTGTGTCGTGTTTGATCCGGTTTGCATTTTATGGGTATGTTCATACATATCAGGGTAGCGAAATGCCACAAAATTACGCGCTCTATCGAAGGGGGTCACCCCCATATTTGGTGTAACCTCTAACTCTTTAATGACACCTTGGATCGCTGTGGTTTGCGCCGATGATACTTCCTTAATGGTACGGTGCAATTCATCCAAGGTCTGAGAGTAAATTTGTTCACAAACAACTTCAGGCAGGTTCAGACTATTGTCACTTATATAACTGGTACCAATCACACTGCTATAAACAGTCTCTAGTGTGTCGTTGGGTGCTTTAAGTGATGCGATAAATGAAGCTAGTACCTGCTGCGTTGCAGGCACGAGTAAATACTGATAATGCTCTTTTATAGAGAGTACCCATTGCACTTGTTCGGCAAGATATAAATATTTGTCACGATCTGTGTTGGCATTATTATTAGTAAATACCCCATAATAGTCTTGTTCATTAACGCCAAGGGTGCGGGCAGCGCTTAAAAATTGTTTCTTTATGCCTTTATTCGGAAAACGTACTTTTATTACACCAAGTGCGTAGATAAGATCTGAGTGCTGGCGTTGAATTATGGGGTCAAGACTTTCAAGCAGTTTATTGTCAGTCTCAGGCGTTTCGACAATTGGCGTTGCTTGCGCAGTTATAGCCATCGCATCGTTCGTTTTTGCGTTTATCTTGTTAGTATTTAAGTCAAGGGTTGTGTCGTTTTGTTCGATGTGGCTTTCAGTGGCTTCATCGGCATCTTTATCACTCATTTTTTCACCTTATTAATTGAGCCAAAGCACCGGCCTAGACCAGTGCATTTTGCTTGTGCTATTGCTATCTAAAATGTCAGGGGGGGTATATTGAATTGTTAAAAATCAACCCGCACCTAATATGGTCTTTGTGGCTTCACCGGTACTGGCTGTGTCGATTGAATATAACGTCGTTACACCCATTGTGGTGGCAGCTTGCCCGGTAATGGCCATTTGTTGTTGTGCGGTGGTCGCATTATGCGCTGCATTCGCCAGTGCTTGAGATGTGGCTTGAAATAGGTTGCCCATTGACATAGCGGGTGCATCACCTAGTACTTTCACATTGGCTTGTGTAACAGCGTCGGTGATCTGATCATTAACTGAGGTTGGAAATGCCATAGTTGTTCCTTAATTATAATATGTGGTTACGTTAAAATTCAGGAGTAATTGTAGAGAGATTATGATGATAAGTTTTGGATGAACTTACCGATTAGATGGTAAATAACGTGTTTTTTAAATCGTTATTTTTCACAGCTAAACTTGGTGACTCAAAAGAGGTAATATGCCAAAATTAGCCATGTTACCTCTGCTATTCATTTGATTAATGTCCGATTCACCAGTAATAAGTCAACCCATTTCATTCACACCTAGGTCATGCGAGTGAGCTAATTGACGCGTAAACGGCGCTAAAAATTATGTATGTTAAATAACTACATAGCGAGTTTTGCCGTGTTATCATGCCAATTACTTGTTGCATTTTCTGACCTTGTCTTTCATGCCGTGGGTATAGTCTCAAACCGATATAACGAGCTATGCCAATCGAGGTTACCTAGTGTTGGCATTTCCAACCTCAGTAGGACTTAGTCATTATAGAACTGATGGGTTTTACCAACTTGGTAAAAGTTACGATTAAGCGCATTTAGTCTTACCATCGAGGTTGGGTATGATGAGCTTGGGTCCGAGCGATGGCATCGTGTATGTCACGAGGGTGCACTTCAGATCGGCCTTGTGATAGTAACTTCAACGACACACATCGAATGATATTAACAATATCAGCGCCACTTAATGGGTATTGATCTGCGAGTTGCTGAAAGTTAATGTCTGGAGAAAGTCGGGTTTTTTCGCAAAATCCATTTTGCCACATACTTAAGCGCTGTGCGGGCTTGGGGGATTCAAAGTGCACAATTGATTCAAAGCGTCTAAAAAAGGCATTATCAATATTGTCTTTAAAGTTAGACGCCAAAATAACAATGCCATTAAAGCGCTCGATACGTTGTAGTAAATACGCCACATTTTGGTTGGCAAATTGATCGTTGGCAGAGTTTGATGCTTGCCGCTTACCAAATAACGCATCGGCTTCATCAAAAAATAATATCCAACGGCGATGCTCAGCCAAACTAAACACCTTTTCTAAGTTTTTTTCTGTTTCACCAATGTACTTTGAAGTCACCATTGATAAATCGATTTTATAAACAGCCATGTCGACCGCTTGCCCTAGCACGCTGGCTGTGAGCGTTTTTCCAGTGCCGGGTGGGCCATAAAATAAAGCGCGATATCCAGGGCGCAGTTGTTTGCCTATTTGCCATTTTGTAATGAGCGTTTCTCCATGCTTTACCCATTGAATGATGTCGTCTAGTTGGGTTTGAATTGACGTAGGTAAAACAAGGTCTTGCCACGTCATATTTGATTTGACAGGTGATGCAGCAAAGGTGCTGTCTGACTCAGGGGTATACGCCGTGGCGGTGGTCAGTGTTTGCACATACTCAGCGGTTAAGGCTAATGGTGCACTTAATAGGCTGGGGGCATGCCCATCGTCATAGTGTGATAAAACCCGCTTTAACAACGGGCTTGTGTGTAACGTTTTTAATACTTGGCATTGAGTCATCACGTCATTTCCACCCAGAATAAATGCGGCTGTGGCAGCGCTGGCGTATAGGGTTGCGTCACGCTCAACCATACCAAACTCAGTAAAAGGGCGGTTTGTTTGTTCATTTATACTTAATAGCACATCAAAGAGGGAGGGGTTGATCACCGGGGTTAATGCCAAAATGATCAGGAGCCGCTCCAAGGTACTAAGTTTATTAGATTCAATGAAGTGACCATAGGAAGACAGCGCAGACGTGAATTCTGCAGGTTCAATAATGTGCCATTCAGTTGCGTGCTCACTTTGCTCAAAATAGTGCGTTATGCGCGTGTGGAGTAGCTGTTTTAACCAGCTACATTCTTGCGTTAAATCGCGTGCATTATGTGAAAGCGCGCTTGTCTTTTGACAGGCCTCAGACCTTAAACGGTTTTTATGGTTTTGCCACATAGGTGTGTCCTTATTAGTCATATCACAGACGATGGACATAGCGTATAAAAAAACGGGGGGGGTCTCTTGGCAAAGAAGCGGTGTTTATTGGTATATCATGGTATGGCTGTGACATCATGTAATGCCGGTGAGTAAGGAACAGATAAAACTTGGTTTAATTTTAACTTACTCAGATCTAATAACGCTTTGTGTTTACTTATGGCGTAATTGTGATTAATTAAGTCGAGTACCGTGAGTGATGCTGCATTGGCTAACCCCTCGCAAATCGAGGTGACTGAATCGCCGATACGAGTTTGGTATATAAAGTGCCCACCCGCGCAACAATAGGGTATTTTTAGTAAAGTGCGCTCTGATAAAAACGCGACGTTCACTTGTGGATTAGCTTTGATAACCTCTTTGGCTTTAACCCCCGCACTGGCTCTAATTGAAATCGTGATCAGTGCAAGCGTGTCGCCTGGTTGAACGGTATATTTGAGTACAGTATGCATAAAGAATACTCTAAGTTAAGAGCAGGTTTGGTATGGCTTGCCTGCTCGTATATGAAAGGGGGTATTATTGAATAGCCCAATAAATCGGGTATGAGCCAGCATTGTCACCAATGGTAATAGTGCGTATTTGGGTGTTGCTGCTAGATTGCTCAAATGGTGTATAAGTAGACTCCAGTACTCGGCCATTTGTTTGCTGTTGTTGCTGCACTTCGTTGCCTAATATTCCCACGGAGTAACCAGATTGAAAAATCTGCTGTTCTACAGCCTGAATTTGGCCTGAACCCGAACCACTCACCGTGCTTGTCAATTGTAACCAAACAGTCGTGCCGATTGGGATCGCGGCTTCACTGAGTAGATTAAGTACACTGGTAGCGATATCAGATGGAGCTGTTTGTCCAGTGCCAGTACCAATTTTGCTTGCGTCTTGATGATATACAGGCATTAAAGCAAGCCCGTAACCATGTTTGTCATTTGCACCGGTGATTCGATTGGTTTCTTGCGCCGTCAGCGGTATTGTGCTTGGCCCAGAACCTTTGGCAGTTGGAGGAGATTGAGTCGTTGGTGCGTTAAGACTGCGTATACAAAAGCTATAATCTTCACTTTTGTACTTATCTGCAATGCTCGGCTTCATCGTACCATTGTATATAATCCCTTTTGCGTGAGGGTGTGCAATCTCAGCATAAGTTAACTGTGGAATGGGTGGATTAACTATTTTGACTAAGGTGGGGGTTTCCGTTGTACCTTTATTATCACCAGGGGTTGAGCTGCTCATAAAAAATCCTATTTTCTTGAATGTTGTTGATCTGAAGGTGAAAAACCAAATAAATTGGTTGAATTAACTATAAAAGAGGGGGGTTTTACCAACTTGGTAAAAGTGGGGTTTAAATTGGTATATTCTACTTTAATGGAGAATTCTTTAACTCTTATTTGCGCTCTGTCGCAACATAGGCCACTAAAAGCGGCCTATATTCAACAAATCATGTGTGGGTTTAGCTATCCAGCGATTGTGCAATGGCTTTGATCCAATCACCATTGTGGTCACTTGAGAACTGCCAATTCATAATGCCGCCAAGGCTCGATTGTTGTTGAATAGGTCTAATCACTTCATTGATGATTGTTTGCACTGGCATATACCCAGAACCCGCATCGTTCTGCGTGACAGGAAAGCCAGCAATAACCTTCTCTGGAGACATATTAGGTAGCTTTGTATAATTCAAATATGAGCTAACAATTTGGTCAGGGTTGGCACTCCATGGCGGGTTGTTGTAAAACTGCACATTTAACCAGTCAATCTCTTGTCCCACCTGCTCTATCACTTCAACATAACCTGCCATGTACCCGCCCTGCTCTAAATAAGGAGGTTGAGGTGCATGAGAAATGATGTAGTCAGGGCTTGGGAGTCGTTTTCTGAGCTCCTGAGTCAAAGAAATCAAAAATTGTGCGCCGTCGTATCCTGCTTGACCTGTGAACGCGGGGGTATCTTCATAGTCTATATCCACGCCATCTAACTGATTATTTTTCACAAAGCTTGCCAGCGAGTCAGCCAGCTTACCCGTGTCCTCTGACAACGAACGATAGGCGTTGGAACCCATGGTGCCGCCACCAAATGAGATCAATACTTTCTGCCCCTTGTGTTGCATTGCTTTTATGGCCTCAATGGTATTAGTCGTGAAGCTAGACTCCGTTGCAGCAATGGCACCACTTAATACTAAATTGAACGGGTTGTTAGACGAAGAAGACAGGAATGCCAGATTCACCACATCATATGGCAGTTCGCTGGCATTAATGAGCGGGACCGCGCCCGAGTTATAATAGGTAATGGTTTTAGACATCATAGTTCCTTATATCTATTTGACTAAAAATGAGGTTACGTAATTAGCTTAGCTGCACCCGACCCACTTGACTTGGTAAAAGTAACGATGCTCAGCATGCTGAGGATTAAATGCCCCTTTGGCTTAAGGTGATTTTTAATCATCATAGGCGGGAATACGTTATTTTCTAAAAATCTAGCTCAGTGAGTAGATATTTAACCTGAACTCAGGCTAAGAGATTTACTTAATGATTTATAATAATAAAGTTATTTTTATTTTAGTATTACAAGCAATTACACTATTGCAAGTACTTACTTACTTAATAGAGGTTGGCTTTTTATAGCACTTTGTTTGTTGTGGTTTTTGATGGGGGGCACAAGGATGGCCGAATTGTGCAGCTATCCTTGTTGTGCGGCCTTAGCGTCAGACAAGCGCTGTACCTTGGGTTAATTCAGGTGTTCTTTAAGTTGATGTAAGCGCCTTTCATATTCACCCATAATATTGTGTACTATCCAGCTGGCGATCACGCCACTGCCAACATGTGCCGCCCTAATTGCCTGATATTCTGGGTAAGTATGTTGTAGCCACTCAACACCTGCGCTGATTGTACCGCCAACGGCAAGCCCCAGTAGACTGGCATATTTGCTATAAAAGCTTCGCGCAGAATCCATCGCTTCTTTGGCAATGGGCAGATCTGATGTTTTCAGTTCATCCAAGCCAAAGTTTAAAATCCTATTTGCGATGATAACATCATCTCGTTGTGGGTTCGTAAATCCGGGGAAAAACGCCAGTAACTTGGCAATTAATGCCAGTGCAGTGGTTTTTTGTGTGGTGAAAATATTGAGACTCGCCGTAGCCTGAGGTTGCACCTTTTCAGGTTGAAGTGCTATGGCGGCTTCATATTGTTCCGAATTGTCCAAGTCTGTTTGCTCGGCGTCATTGGTATTAGGTGGTGAATGTAAGGTATCCATAACTTATCCTATTCAGTTTTTAGCAGGTTGAGTTATGAGTAACTTAATCGGTAATTTATTGTTGTACTTGGTATTTTCTATGTTTATGGGACTATCAAAAAACCATTAACCAAAGAGGTTGCACAATAAAAAGGCAGGCGCTTTTTGTTTTTTAAACCGCAAAAACAACCAAAAATAGACCTGTTTTTACCAAGATAAAACTATCAACGCGCTCTAAATTATTGACTGGACGATTTCAACGCTTTGCGAACAGTAAAGCTCACTTAATAAAGGTTTGAAATATGTATGTACATGTAGATAAATCAAAAAGGAATGTATTGAGCCCGAGTATGCATTCTTCCAATAAAAAGCAAAATACCGAACCCAAACCTATGCAAAGAATGGCAGGGCTCGCAGGTTTGTTTGGTCTAGAACAATGGGTGCCAATAGGTGCACCAAACCCCACTAGAGCAGATTTTCAGAATTTACTGCATGATGGCCGCATCAATGCAGACCAGTTAATGGCGGTGATCCCCACAGGGTTACAAAATACTTTTGATATTGGGCCAAGAGCACAAAGAGGCTTCAGATTTGAATGGGGGGATTGGCATGTTCACGGGCATGAAGCTGATACAGGCGCTCAAGCAGGCCATGTTGGGGGCGCAGGCTGGGTTGTGCGCATACGAAATGGCAATCAATGGCTTTTGTCTGAGCCGTTGGTCAGCGTTCACCCCGATGATCACGTTAATTATTTTGCGCCGAGAAACTGGGCACCAGCCAATGGTCCGTTTGCAAGAGAACATTCACATATTCCATTGGATTTCGCCTAGTGGATTTACCTAAATTGGAGGCCTACTAAAACTAATAGTCTTTAAACAGGCCTCTCTTTCTATGGCTTTATGTGTTGCTAGATGATCGCGTTACATTGGTTTGTGCAGCACTTTTCAACCAGCCTCTGAGCCATAATGCGATAAAATACCAATTAACTGGGTTTTAATACCAATTGCTATCACCTCAGTAAATTTATAGTGAACACACCTGATAAATTATCACCCTAGATAAGTGTGTTTTGGTGACCTCACAAGTGCGTGGTTTGTGCCATTTGCCAACATAAAAAACCTCCGTCGTGAGCCCATGCATATTTGCTCACAGATACAGGTTAAATGAGTTACCGCTTTTACTAAATAAGGTATGCGATATGTATGCACAGATAAAAAATGATAAACGGCATAACCATCGACTCATCATAGAGCGTGCTACGCAGCAAAGAGGCAATGCCCAAGTAAAGGGCGTATTACAAAAAGCAGCGCATAAGTACGACAAGTACGCCAAAACATTATCGCGCCAAATCACCGGTGATGGTAAGGACCTGTGTATTAGAGAAGGAAAACTAAAATATAAGATATTTAATTATCAAGGCGCAAAAATACTGGAGATCACCGACCTAGTATCTAACAAGCTGACAAAAGGCGCTGGGGTGAAGTTGATGAAACACGTCATGGAAATAGGCAAGGCAGCTGGGTGTGATATCGTGCGTTTAATCGCAGAGTCCTCAGGATATGACGGCAGGCCAAAACAGGCTGAACTGCTCCAGTGGTATGCCAATCGTGGCTTGCACAATGTCAAACCCGGCGGAAAATTTGGCCGCTGGATGGTCGGGGAGATAGCCGACTGTCTCAAATTGATAGATGGCACGTTGGTACGTTTTAGTTAGCGCAGAGAGATCAGAGCGCAACGGGGTCAGGTCTTGCACTGTGCAACTGACGGTGGCGTAGTGAACCCCAAATGCTTTGGTGATGTCACTCATGGTATACTGCCCCCCAAATAGGTGGCTGCCATCGCCTGCTTTTTGTCATGCACTTGGTTTTGGGCATACCAAGTGAGTGGCTGGGTTTGCATGCGTTTTTGCTTTTTGGGTACTTTATTTCCGAAAACTACCTTACGTTCATAGCCTCTTGAAATAATATGATTTACAGCCCAGCTAACTCCATTCGTTATGGTCGTCTCATGTTTTGTCGCTAAAATAAAAAAGGTTAACTAATCATAGCTAACCTTTAGAAACGTTCACGATGCAAAAATTGGCTCTATCGGTATTATTATGAATGCCAAACCATTATTATTATTTAATAACTCCTACTACACCGGAGTGCCAATATTATGTGCAAGCTTAGTGCGTTCATCACTTCTGATATTCTTGACCCATCGTGACCAATTTTCATTCTTTTGATCAATCGCCACCTCCTCCGACAAGAAATGCTCTTTCCCTCTCTGTATTCTTACAGTCCAAAATAGATTCCCAACCTTACTAAGATCGTCCCCTTCCTCTGGCGCATGAGCCCTAACAATCCATTTAACACCCTCACCGTCATAAAACTCATACTTAAAGCCAATTTGAATGCGCTCTTCTGGAATCCAGGTATTCTTTGCTTCGTTCGGAATTATTGCCATCAAATCACTCAACTTAAGAGGCGAATTAAGTGACTCAAACCTTTCTGTATATGTTTTGGTAGACGTGCCGTAGGGCTTCCAGCGTTCACTTTGTTCCGAGATAAAACTAAGTTTTTCTAGATCACTCCATGCTGTCGATATGTCATCAGCACGCTGAATGGTCATTCCCGAGTCTACTAAGGAAATACATGGTCTCTTTTGATCACCAACATTCCATTTTCCTGCTGCAACCCGTTCGGGGTGATTGTCCATAAACCCAAAGTATTGTGTCCCGTCACTTCTCTTGCGTACCCGCGTATTTCCGCCGCCCCTGAATTCATGCTCTTTTGATCTAACTAACTGTGTATACATATCTCACCTTTTTAAATTGGCTTTAATTGATGTTATAGCCTCTCTTCAGTTGCCCATAACAACCCAAGTAAAAGCCAATGGCTTTTACTCAAACTATCTCATTATCATTCTTTGGTTCATTAATACCTTGTTCGGCTGTTACTACGTCATAGCATTGTCATTACTATAAATCGTCTATTTCATCTAAGGGTGATGGAATGTCGACAGAATCAGCCCTTACACAGACCCCAGTACTCCACCCACAACGTCTCAACCTCGCGGCCAAGTGCTGAAACCCTTGCGCTATACTCGCTGTTACATCCCGCGTGACGCCAGCGCTTGCAAAGCTCAGCCAACGTTTAACGTACTACGCAATACCCGCGAAATGGGTACCTCGCTCATAAGGCTGCTTGAGTTTGTTAAAGTGGTTGACCCAGGTTTTCCAAGCGAGTGTTAAGTTGTTCTCTGGTGTGGGGGTTATTCGATATCCAACGAAGTCAAATGCTGCATCTTTACATCTCCCTATATAGGTTTTATACGGGTGTTTAGTTTGCTTAACGGCCTGTAAGCTGGTGTTCATCAGTTTTACCACGGCACGCAATTGGTGGCGGGTTTTACATAAAATGATCCAATCGTCCATGTAGCGGTAGTAGCGCAGCCCGCGATGTTGGCAATAGTTGCTAAGGGCAGTGTCCAAGGCATGTAAATAGATGGCACCGAGTAAGGGTGCCAATGGGTTGCCTTCGTTCTCGCCAATGCTTGGCTCGTGCAGTGCACCATTCACGTTGTGCAAGGTGGCCAACATATTGGCGATCAAGCGCTGCACTTGCCCATCTCTATCCGCGTTATGAATGAGAGAGTTAATCTGTCTAAGCAAAATTTGGTGATCAATGGTGGCGTAATAGGCGTTCACATCAGAGCGACACACAAACCGATGGTCCCCGACATGGTGGCTCAGTGCGCCAACATATTTTTTGATGCCACCATTGCCCGCTAGGTGGGAGCAGTACGGTGAGCGTTTCGGCGATAAATAGGCGCTTAACACCAGCGATAGCGCCTTTAGTACCAACGCATCTTGTGCGTGCCACACGGCCATTTGTTCACCATCCAGATGACATACTTTGCAAGGCGAGAAGCGATACTCCCCGCGTAATAATTGCTGTTGTAGTAAGGGCTTTAAGGTCGTCCAATGAAACCGTACATCCCACACGCTGTTATTGTGATGGCTGTCTTTGCGCGCATGGCGTAGCCAATCATAAGCTTGCTGTAATATGTCATCACTGGCAATTTGCAGTAGCAAATGTTCATCGTTACGCGCAGAGTTATGCGCAGATCTAAGCCCACCTCCCATAGTCACTTACCCCTGAGCACCTAAACGCAGCGCCATCTCACCCCAGTCTGTCGCTTGCTGCTCCAGTTGTGGGTCGTCATTGACCGCCACCCCATTAACCTCTGTGGTGGGCTTAACCATCCCCAGTGCTTGCTGGGCAATGTGCCCCAGCTCATGAGGGAGGTGGCTTTCTTGTGTTGGCGCAAGGTAAATATGTTCCCCTTGAGCGTAGGCATGGGCGTGCACCAGCGCGGGTTTGGGTGAGTTATAGTGCACTTGCACATTGGCGAGGTTCACGCCGGTGAGTTTTTCCATGCCGCGTTTTAGCCGTGGTGGTAACCCTTGTGTATGTGGGCGAGTGAGTACCTTTGCAAAACGATGCGTTTTACGCTGCATTAAGGGGCTGACTGCTGTGCAGGGCAAGGCCCTTTGTACTGCGCATTTCGCTTGAGTTAACCACATAATTCATGTTCGCTTATTGTTAATAAAAAGCCGTTTGATGTGAATACTATAGGCAAGATCCTGTGCATGTAATTGGTATTTGTTGTGGAGGTGTTTGGTATATTTTGCTTTTTTATTATGCTGCGAATTGATATGGGCCCTGACCTACGTCAGGGAGAGGAAATTTAGGAATGGGAGAGGAATTGTGAATGGGGGAGTAAAGTGCTGGGTTAGTTTGTGTGGGCCCTGACCTGCGTCAGGGAGACGAAATTAGAGATGAGGTAGCTGGGAGACGGTAACAAAATTAGCAGAAGTTGCGTGAAATAAAAGACGAATAATGGTGACTTTAATTTGTATGGGCCCTGACCTGCGTCAGGGAGACAAAATTAGGATGGGGGATGAAGTTATATGAAGCGGCTGTTATCGGGTCAATATGAACACGAGTATGGGTGATGATGTCCATAATAAAGATAAAAAACTGCCTTACTCGGCTGGGTGAGCAAGGCGGTTTTAGGTGTTAAGTGAATAACACGTTGCTGGGCATTAACCCAGAGGGGGCTATTCGTACTCGGTTGCTGCAACGGCTTGGGTTGCTCGTTGCTCAGCCTCCACAGGTGAGTTGTACTCAGCCTCACCTTGTAGTTGCTCAGCGGTTGTGTTGATGGCATCGACAACCGCATTGGTGGCCACTTGCTCCGCTTGTTCCGGTGTGTTGGTAGCATAGCCAGTACTTTGCTCTGCTACTAACTTGTCGGTATATTCAACGGCATTCGTTGCTTGTTGCTCTTCTTGATCTACAGTGCGCTCTATTGGTTGGCTCATTACGGTATTTCCTTGTTGGTTGGTTAAAAATAACTAAATAAAAAAACCTATGCTAGGTTGGCTTCATCACTTTGGTGCTAAGGGCACGAAGGGCCCTTCCACCCAGACTTCATTGTGACTGAATAAATCAGTGAGCTGCTGCGCCCGTGAACATGCAAGCTCTGCAAAAGACGTCTCCCAAATATTTCGATGCGATTTTACTTTAATCACTTTATGTTGGTCGGCTAACCAGTCAATCGCTAAAAATACGCTCTTTTCTATCGGTTTTTGTCCATAATGCGCATCTTGACCTGATAGGAATACCAGCTGACGTTTGTCCTGTTGCGTGAGGTGCGACTCCCCAACACAGTACCTAATGCACGACCTAAACCACATGGGAAATGCCCGAACTGCCGCGATTGCTTCATCGGAAGGATTGTTGGCGTTTTCTAGTGGCTGCTTTATTACATCATGAACAAGGGTGGGGAGTTGTTTCACGCCGTGTTGCCAGCTATTTAACGCGTCTATTGCAAAACTGCGATATCCAGTGAGTGGGATATCAGATTGCGGTTGAGCAGGACTTGTTTCAGTGTTGGGTGTGTTTGTATTTGTTTCCCGAACAGTGTTTTTATGCTGACTTTTGGACTTTGCGCTGTGTGTGTGGGTATAAAATGACAGCAGTTGCGCACTAAATGCACGCCTTGCATTTACCAATGCTGGGCGATTAAGGCCATAGCTGTCAATGCTTAGTTCGCCACGGCTTAAGTGTATTTGGGTTTGGTGATCGAGTGTTGCAAACCAAGATGAAAAATCGCGCTCTTTGGCGGTATCACAAAGTATACCCGTGTAGGCTTGCATGGGGATCACATCCGGTTGTGACCAAATCAACTGCTCAACCTCTGGCGCGGTTAATTGACGGGTTGCCATTAAAAAAGCGGCTACTTTGTCATAGCTATATGCTTGACCGGTAAATGGGTTAAAGCGAATATAGTCACGTGGCTTGTCATGGTATGGGCTCACCAGTAAAGGATGCTCATTTTCGATGGCTACTTTAGGAAACCGAGGGCCAGTTACAGGGAAAAGCCCAACTTTGTGTTGTTCATTACACGCACTGCACACATAAAGTAAATTCTCTTGCTCGTAGGCCAGGGCATAGTAAGGTGAACATCGAGATTGGATAACTTGTTTATCAATTGCGGCGTTATCAAGGAGGTCTACCGGTCTAAAGTGGCCAATTTCACCGCACTGTGTGGCGGCTAATGGGCTCTCACAGAGCGCGCAGCATCCGTGTGATAATTGCGCAAAATGCGCTTTAATGGTGTTACTGGCAAATAGCGCAGGGTCAAACGCAGCATAATTGAACCCCAACTCGAGGTCATCTTGGCTATCAGGCTGTACCGCTTGACTGTCGTAGCTTTTTGGCCGCGTGAGCATTCGTTCGGTGATAAAAATTAAGTTATCGACCAAATCACGGGCATAGCCTTCTTTAATCAGTAGAGCACGATCTTTTGCTGTGAGAGTGTGATACTTTGGTGCGCTTTCTAAGCGCGACATGAGCGCGCGCATTTGTTTCACTGCGGCCTGCTTTTTGACGTCTTCATCGGCAGAGCATTCGACGCTTGAAAATTCAATGGCTATCATAGTTTAGCCCTGCGCTTGATGAGGTTGTGGGTCTTGGTTATGCGCCTCATGAGATGCTACTTTTTTTGCGACAGACGCTTCATAGTGTTTGCTCTGTGCTAATAATTGTTGCTGCATCTGTTTAATCGCGTCATCCATGGTTTGTTGCGCAGCCTGAGCAGCCTCTAATGCCGCGGTTTGTTGTGTCGTGAAAGAGGGCGTTAAAATATTGCCTGTCGACTCATTTTCTGGCTGCGGCGTTGTTTTACCTAGGGTATAAGTATCGTGCTCAGGCCCCCCTTGATTAAGTCCTAGTTGGCTGCTATGAACTGGTTCTTGCAGTTGTTCAAATTGTTGCAATTGCTGACGAGAATGCTCTATCAACGCAGTTGATTGTTGCAAAGAGCTATCAATTGTATGCTGTGCATTGGCCAGCATAGTATCTATCCCTGCAAGTAAGTCATTCAACCCTGCTGGCATCGCAGTATTGACTAATTGATCTAAATTATTTTGCACGGCGGTTGATGTGTTTTTTGCTGTGAGTTTATTATCAGTCGGGGTAGCCATTATGCAGCTCCTTTAGACGTGTTAGAGGCAGTGTTGGCTGGGGGAGTGGTTGGCTTTTTTGAGGGCCTATCACTGTCGATACTTAAGCACCCATCTGCGTCCACACTCATTACCACCGTGCGGTCAGTTAATTTAAGCACGTAATATTTCGCCAACCCAGCTTGCCCAACAAACTGTTCGCTGGCGAGTGTTTTGGCCAGCAGTTTTTGTAATGTCGTTATATATAGTTTGGCTTGCGCGACAAGCTCACTGGAGTCTGATAAGTCGATGTGCAACATCATGCAGAGTAACCCAGCAGATACACTGGCAAAACCAACGGCGTTATCAGCTTCTTGCCATTGCACAATGGCGCGATTTAAGGTGTTTTCGTCTAGTTCAAAGGTAACGGTTGGACAGTTTAAATGAGCAAGCGCCAATGGCATGAGTTGCGTAACCACGGTATCTATGGGAGGTGTTTTAGCTGTGCTGCGTTGCTGCCACATTAAGTGGATACAGTAGTAATGTGCAAATTCACAGAGGTTTTGCGCTTGGCTTAACGCCCAGTGGCAGGCATTTCGTATTTGAGTATTGGAGCTTGAAAAGGTTTTTTCACAATACGCTAACGTGCGTTGCAACGTGATCTGACCTTGAAAATCAGCGGCCCATACAATTGAGTTGTCATTCAAATTGTTACGTTTATAAAAAGCATTAACGGCACTAAAGTCGTGCCTATTGAGTAAATGGTACTTTTGTAACAATTGCCGGTGTTTTTCCATCGACAGGTTATTTTCATCGCGATTCATACCATATGACAAATCTCGGAGGTCATTGGTACTTAAATCTAACAGTTTTTTTATGTCTGCAACGAGCTCCGCATTGGGTAATAAAACGAGTGACGAATTGCGAATGCCCAGTGCAAGCTGCTCTACAAAGCTGTCGGCTGAATTAAAGCTGAAGTTCTCATCTTGATTACTAAGTAGCGTTTCAAACGCACTGTCACCGTCGGGGATCAACTGGATTAATGTTTGAACCTTATCGGGTAATTGATCTAATGCTTTGACTTCACTCTGGTTTATCATAATCGTCATAATTCACTCTCTGTTTTATTCTAACTATTTGATGAAGGCGTGTTGGCACCTGTTGGGAACTGATTCAACAATGAACCAGCATTGGTACCCACCGTTTTAAAGTTATCAGCCCCATCTTTTACCATGGTATTGGCGGCGGCAATAATTGGGTTATATTTGGCGACATCCCCAGTGGCTAACATTTGCGCCATGGCAACGCCCATTGCGGTGGTGGCCATAGTATTTATATTACGTAAATTATCGGTCGCGTCTTGTATTGCTATGGCCGAAGACTGTGACACAGCTTGAAAGGCTTTGCCAGCTCCAGACAGCTTTGCGGTTTCACCAGACAATGCATTGTGCTGAATAACCTCCAGTGCATTGACAACTTGTGGGTTAACTTGTGTGGTATTGGACATGGTTAGTTACCTTTTTATCTATATTCACTGAAGTGCGTTTTTACACACTCAATACCTGTTTTTATTTATCAACGATTTAGGCTAGCTTGTTGCGCTGTCACTTGAACTTGATTTTTTTGTACCGCCTTCACTTGTATTTGAAGGCAATGTGGCCTCGTGTTTTTTAAGCGCGGGCTCAATTTTTTGTACTGCGGTGATTGCATGCGTTAAATCGGCAATCGTCTGTTTTGCATCCGCTTTGAGCTTTTTTTCAGGCAGCGGTTTTGGTAATTCAATGTTTAGCATTTTTGCACAACTGGCAGTGGCAGCGGCGGATGCTGAAGTCTGTGCATTTTGCTGCGCTGTAATGGCGTTAAACATAGACATACCTAAGGTTTCTGTGCCCGTTATATCGAGCATGCCCATAGATTGCGCCGCGGCTCCGCCGGTGAGTAATGCATTCAGTTGTGTGATTGAATCTGTTATTTGGTCGTTGACTGTGCTCATCTTTATAGTCCTTACTGGTTTATTTCTTGAGATTGACGTTAACTTTTAGGTGCGACTGCTGCTTGTGCTGCACCCGCGCATACCATCAGTACACAGCACTGTGTTACCGCCGCGTTTTGAATTAACTGCGCATTTTTGTCATTACTCACGGCATTTTCCATTAATAAGGCGATGGAATTAGCCATTGCGATGGCTGCTATGTCTACGGAATAGAGTGACTCGGTCATTGTGTAGCCCCTTCAGAGTAAGTGTTTATCGCAGTTGGCTAAGGTATTAATGTGTTTAAAATGCAGCATTGCCGATTAAAGCTGGGCAATGCTGCGATACTCACTGATTAGCGAAATATCTTATGTGTTGCCGTGGCCGTTGCAGCTGTATCTACGCTAAAGAGTGTATTCACACCTTGAACCAGTGCAGCCTGTGCTGTAATGCCATTGTTCTGTTGCCCAGAAGTAGCGTTATGCGCAGCATTTGACAATGCCTGGCTTGTTGCAATCATAAAATTGCCAGTTGCAAGCGCCGGTGCATCACCGAGTACTTTTGTGTTTACTTGAGATACTGAATCGGTAATTTGACTGTTTACTGCTGTTGGAAATGCCATAGTATTATTCCTTTTTAAAGTTTTAAAATGTAACCATTATGATTACAGGGGTATTTACTGGGGACGAAAAACACCTTAGCTGAAATATTATGAGCCAAGAATTGCTTTTGTCGCCATGCCAGTAGATGCGGTATCAATGGAGTAAAGTAAGCTTACCCCCATTGTGGTGGCGGCTTGCGCCGTAATATTTGCTTGCTGCTGCGCTGTGGTGGCATTGTGGGCCGCGTTAGCAAGGGCTTGTGATGTCGCTTGAAATAAGTTACCCATCGCGACGGAAGGCGCGTCACCCAAAACTTGTACATTTGCTTGTGTTACTGAGTCGGTTATTTGACTGTTCACGGCTGTTGGAAATGCCATATTAATATCCTATAAGTTAAAATGATTGACCGAGTTATTAACCTAACCCTGCGACTTTATTGCTTGGAGTAAGAATATCTTTGGTTGCGACGCCAGTTGTTGCTGTATCAATTGAGTACAACGTAGTCACCCCCATTGTGGTCGCAGCCTGAGCCGTTACTGACGTTTGCTGTTGTGCCGACGTTGCATTATGTGCAGCGTTTGCCAGTGCTTGTGAAGTAGCTTGAAATAAGTTACCCATTGACATAGCGGGCGCATCACCGAGCACTTTTACATTGGCTTGGGTGACAGAGTCTGTAATTTGGTCGTTCACTGCTGTTGGAAATGCCATAATTAAACCTTTTTGTTTTATGTTAATAATCAAATGAATAAACGTGTTTCTCTTAAGCAATAAAAACCTATTCAGCTTGCCTAAGCACTGAACTCAGTATACGTATTGCACAGATTGGATGATTGGTAAGAACGCGTAAGCTAATTGGTAAAAACAGGGAATAAATAACGGGTCTAAAGTACACGCATTTTATTGCGTAGATGTAGAAGTTTAACCATAGAGCAATAGTTAGGGGCTGTTGATCTTTGCTGTTCTCTTTGAGCGCGCTTTTATCGCGGCGCTTAATATATGGCCAAGTAATCTAAGCGAATATTAAGCAGCAAAGAGAAAGGGCTGCTCAAAAGAACCGGTAGGCAGCGCTTGATTGGCTTTTCTACTATGTGCTCGGCTGACTCCCATGGAATAATCATGCTACGCAGCTTCTGCCTTGTATAAAACCCAATCAAGCTGCTGCAAAAATGAACCTGAAAGATCAACAGCTCCTAAACTTCTATATCTATTAAATACTTTATTTGGCTAATGCTTAGCCCTCTGGTCACGGTAAACTCCAGGGCTCACGCCCACCACTGCTTTAAACTTACGAACAAAAAAACTTAAATCAGAAAAGCCAACGTCATCGCATACCTCTGTAACTTGGCTGTATGGGTTCTCTTTGAACCGCGCCATAGCGGTTTTGATACGAATACGCAGCAGAGTTTGTTTAAATGATTGACCTACATAACGCTTAAATAAAAACGATAAGTGCGACGGACTGACACACGCACATTCTGCGACCTCGCTTAAGCTCAAGGGTTGTGTGTAGTGTGCTTCTAAGTAATCTAGTGCCCTTTTCAGTGCAGGGTGGGGTTTGTAATGTGCCGTTGCAGCTTCGGTGAGCTGAGGGGCTGTATTGATAGTTTGGAAATCCAGAGTTAATTCACTTTCTAGGTCAGTGTCAGGTTTTGGCAGCTGAGGCTGTAAAGATAGCTGGGTATCACGATTTAGTTCTGTATTTTTTGCAAAATTGGGTGCCATACAAGGAAATACATCGATGAGGGCTTGTGGTGTGATCTCGATGTTGTCGTTAATGAAAGTGAGCTTTTCTAAGCAACGTTTTAACTGCTTTACATTGTCGGGCCAGCTATAGTTATTAAGCAGCGCGATGGTAGACTTTTCTAATTTTAATTGCCCAATACGCAGATCGGTCTTTTGGTAATAACTTATGAGTGGCTCGACATCTCCTTTTCGTTGCGATAAAGAAGGCAACACTAAAGTGAGGCAGTAGTATTGTAGCCATATGAGTGAATCATCAACTTGGCCTGCGTCGGCTCTGGCACATTGGCTGGTTGATGTAATGAGCCTAACTGCATTATTGAGTGGGTTATCAAGTAACCAGTAATCTTTTATCTGTTCAAATTGTGTGCTACTTAGCGCATCAATATTCTTCAGGTAAAGGGTGCCATGACAGGCTTGGTTGAGTAATGAATCAAGTTCATTGCTGATATTCTCAGGTGCCCACAATTTACAACATGAAATCACCAGTTTGCCGTGTTGGTGTGGCGAATATTGGTGTATTTGTTGTACTGCAAGTGACTTACCAGTCCCTGAGTTTCCGGTAATATGGATGGGAATGGTTGAACAAGCTAGTTTCTCAATATCTTGTTTTAGTTTAAAAAGTGCATCACTTTTGCCAATCCACGGGGTTATGTTGGGTGTTACTTTCAACTGTACAGACATGATTTTTCCTTTCATTGAATGGAGGGTAAACATGCGCAGGCAAAAATTTTACTTATGAGGCTGCGCATACTATTTGCTTCAACGAAAAGATATTTTTTTATCGCTTTTTATATTGGCTCAGATCCGGCTCACTTGTGCTATTTGACCTTTTTACACAGAGTTTTTAGCAAATTGAGTATGGTGATTTTTTATGCTCTCCCAAATTAACGGATGTGAGAAACGATATTGATCGGACTCGCGTATGACTAATCCGCTGGCTAACATTTTTTGCGCCAAACACAGTGGTGCACGTATGTGTTGTTTCTGTGTAAATTGACTTAATTGGCTGGCATTAAAATGAAATCCTTGTAAAGCTGAGAATTGGAATAACTCTGCGAGCTCTGCTGGCATATCAGTTAATGTATTGTCTATAAATCGCTGTAATTCAGTGGGAGGGCACGTTTGAGAATGAGGAGACAAGAGTAATTGCTGTAAAAAAGCGGGGTTGCCAGCAGCGCGCTCTATCGCCATTTTTACTCTGGTCTGATATTTCGCAATAGATAATCCTCTTTTGGCGAGATAATGTTTAGCTAAGCGAGTTTGGGCGTCTAGGTTGAGTTGTTTTAACGGCATGGTGTGAGCAAGAGACAGCCACCCTGGGACTGAAGTAAATAGACCTTTTGGCTGGGCAGTAATAATAAATAAGATGGGCTGGGCGTACTCTTCTTCGGTAAATAAACGTAGGAATTGCACTTGTGTATAAGTTAAATGATGTACATCATCGAAGGTGACCAGTGCAATATGTTTGTGAGCAGCGTAACGTATTAAATCATTGGCAATCTGTTTATCTATTTTATTTATTTGCAGCGGTGTTTGTTTTTCTAGCGTGTTATGTTGATTTTGATTGAGTGAAATCGCCAGTAATTGCAAAGTCCTTATATAGCTCAAAGAAGAGCTTACCACTAAATTTACTTTTTCTTTTATCACTACCTCAGTGGCTGTATGGTCAATTTTTAATAGTTGTTTAATTAAATTAGCGATAGAAAATTTGAGTTTATGGGGAGGGCAATTATGGGGCTGGCCAAACGCTAAATCGTATTTTCCCGCAGCTTTAACACATTCAATAAAGTGGTGAAGTAAATGGGTTTTTCCAGAACCAGTTATACCATAAATGTAAATAGTTTTGGCGCGATGTTGGCTTTCAACATAATTTAGTAATGAGTGTAATTGATGAAGTTCCCATTCTCTACCTAAACAAGGTTCTACTGACTGGCTTATTAAGTGCGTGTACAGCCAAGCAGGTATAGGTGAATTAGGCAGTAATACATCAATACTGACTTGAAAAAAGCGCGCAAATATCGACAGTGTTCTATAGAGTATTTTTTCTCCAGCTTCGGCTCTTTTTATTGAAGAAACCGAAATTGGCAGTCTTTTATCTATACATTCTTGAGCCAACTGTTCTTGACTTAAAGCTTTTTTTTCTCAGTAACTGTAGTGCGTGCGCATTAATATTGATGCGCCCATTCGTGAACGTTTCCATTAGGTTACTCCTTATAACGCTGTAGTGTTTTTATTAAAATGGCGATAATTAGTCGCTCAATAGTGAAAGTTTTTTGGAATTATAAGTTTACTTTTTTGTTAATGTTTTTAATATTACAGTGTATTACGCAGAGTGCTTTACCTTATTTTATTGTCATTTTAATGACAGCATTGAAAAGCGTGCCGGAATATATTGTGGGTATGAATATCGCGATTGAGCAACTAGCAATGGTTCCGTTAGATAAGCTAATCTTAAGGCTTTTATGTTTAGTTAATTACTCAGCCAGTATCAATAGCAATGGTCGTATTGTTAAATAAAGTATGCTCGCGTGGAATACCTTATTGTTGTACTTTTTTAGAGTGTGCCATTAGTATGTACTAGTGTGTTAATGTGCTTAGTACAATATTTCCTATGTCTTCATGGGTGCCCATTTTGATAGCCTGATCTTTTTACATTTAACTTATATATTTCACTAATGGAGAACGTGATGTCTGGTGAAACTGACTTAAAAAAACTAATCGCAAGCATGGAACCGTCTTTAGACAATGAGTGCTATATATTTGCGACGTTAGAAAAATGGGATTATGCGCTTTTGGCTCAGCTCATGCCGGTGAGCACTTTTCAAGAAAAAGAGGGGTTAACGGTTGTTTTAACAAAAGATAAAGCAAACGAGTATGATATTGCATACTCGAGTGTTTTTAAATGTATTACTTTGGCGGTACATTCGAGTTTAGAGGCGGTTGGCTTAACAGCGGCTATAGCAACAAAGCTCACTGAAGTGCATGTTAGCGCGAACGTGATTGCGGCGTATTATCATGACCATGTATTTGTGGGTGAGCAACATGCAGACAAAGCGTTAGCGGCTTTACTGTCATTAGTGCAAGAAGGGAGATGATGTATTGCTATCTTTATTTTTATATATTTAACTATTTAAATGTGTGGTTTTTTGTAGTAGGTTAAATACTCAAAATAAATATAAGGATAATTCCAAATGAAAATAACACTTAATAAAAGAAACTTAAAATCTCTATCACAAAAGCCACTTGATACAGCTGCAACAAAAGATGTTGCTGGCGGATTTGGTATAACAGGGCCTTGTTCCGCAAGTCGATGTCAACCTAATAAATAAACGTTTTTATGTGAGAGTTGTATACTCTCACTTTCTATCGCTTCTCTTTCACAGGGAAATATCACTCCAACATATCTAATTAGATAAAAACGTTCTTTCTATATAATAAAGACTCATAATTTTAGTATCTTTTTAATACTACTGCTCAGATTGGGTGCTACTTGATTTATAAGAATCGAATGTTCAATATTTTCTCTGGTTAACCTTTCTTCATGTGCTTTGTAGGCTGAGATTATGAGATTTTTATAATCATGAAACTCAATAATGTATATTGTTTTAAAGTATGCTTTTATTCGCTTTAACAAAGCGATTAAACCTTGTTCAGAGTAGGCGTTAAAGTTAAAGGTGATTTGCCCTTTAGCCGCGAGTGTTTGACTAATTTTTTGCCAAAACTTGTCGTGTTGTAAGAAGTCACTTTTTTGGTCTGTATGGATGATATCTAATAAGATCACATCAAATTGCAAGCTTGTTTCGTCGATATACTGTTGAGCACAGCCAATGTGCAATGTCGATGGTGTAAATTCAAAGTGTGCTTGTGCACAATGGGCAACGGCTGCATTGTGTTCCACACTGACGAGCGTATCTAACGTAAAGGGCGTACTATTTGCTAAATGATTCAGTGCTCGTTCAATGGCAGCAGTGCCCAAACCAAGATTAAGAACTCTATAGCTAGGCTGAGGTGCCAATACAAACAATAACAAGGCCTGTCCGACAGGAGCAATAATATGTGATGGATTTGCTAGGCTCATAATGCCCTGTATTAAACCATCTGAAAACGTGAGCCATCGGTAGGAGTGATTTTCATACACAAACAGACTTAACTCTTGTGCATGGTGGCTGGCTTTTAGGTTTTCGTCTGTACTTTCTTGCTCTAAATCATACATTAATTTTTGCAATATAGGCTTAATCGGTGCGGGGATTATGAGCTATTAAACATGTTTTGTCATGCTGATGATGCGTGTTTATGAATGTGTTGATCACATGTTGTTGTAAACAAAATCCCCTATATTTCTATGACTTATGGTGCTTTCCCTCTGCATTTAATGCCTAAAAGTACGCTGAGTACGCCATTTACTTGAGTGTTTTATATAGTTTTTTACACTTTTGAATTTCATCTTACACACAGTTACAGAAACCTTAAAGATCCACACTCATATTTTAATTATTGTAATAACCTGTTTTATTTTTAGGGGTTCAAGATGAAGGTTGAGTCGGTTGTTAAGTCGTCTGTTTGTAGTTTGATAAATATTCACGAAAGTGAATTGCATGAGAATACTTTGCTATTTGGCCAATACGCGGAGTTAGATTCTATGGGGGTGGTTATGCTGTTAATGGAGTTTGAAGAAAAGCTCAATTTGAATACCAGTAATATAGAGTTATCAGCGGAGTTGTTTGAGTCATTTGGTTCATTAGTGACAGGTGTAAAATGTGCTATTGGTGAAAAAGTAAATTAATATGAAGCATTTTATTGCCAGTAACTTAATCACTTTTATTGTTTTTTTATTGAAGTTACTCAAGCGAGATACTCGAAAAAGCATTGTTTTTTGGTTAGCTGAAAAAATTATCATGGGATTTGAAAAAACCAAATGCAGAGCATTGAGTAACTTGCGTGTCGCATACCCATACAATACCGATGAAGAAAACCTGCGTATCGCGGTGAGGTCATATCAAAATATTGCTTTTGGTGTTGTAGAGTGCTTTTGGTTGCAAGAATTAGAACAGCAAATTGATATTGTATGTGATGCGCAAACACTGGATATATTATCTCGAGAAGGCGGGGTGAGTATCGCAACAATGCATACAAGTTGCTTCGAGCTTGTGCCATTTGCAATACAGCACTTAACTGGTAATGTCACGACACTCTCTAAAATTCCTAAATTTCTATCAAAAGCCAAATCCATTTATCACTCTGCCAATATTGATGTCATCGATAAGCACGACAGCAACCCAATTATTGCACTTTTGAAGGCATCACGTGATAACAGAGCAGTATGTTTGCACTCAGATCATTATGCACAAGAGACCCCGGTGTCATTTTTTGGTTGTAAAACTCAAGCACCAACAGGCGCTGCTTTAATTTCTTCATATGGAAAAATGCCAATACTGATGTGTTACACCGTACTCAAAGATAACAATCGATATGATGTGGTGATTGAACGTTTTGTTGATGGCTACGTTGATAATAATAAAGAAGAAATATCGCTTACCATGGGGAAACTATATCAACGCTTTGAAGAGGTTATATATAAACATCCCGAGCAATGGTATTGGTCATACAACCGGTTTAGGCCTTAGTACATGGGATCAGCAATGCACAATGTAAATGCTCTAATCAATGTGGCAACCGCCGCAGAAGATAAAAATGTGAGTGTGCGGTTATATCATTATTTGATGACGCAAAAATGGGTTGTCTTTATTGGAATATGCGCGCTGATATTGTTTAGTTTAGTGGATGCAGGGATGATTTATTTTATTAAACCGCTTATTGATGATGGTCTTAATCAATCAAACCCTAATACACTCATTCAAGGAGCCTACTTAACTGTTGCGATATTTGCTGTTCGTGGTGTCGCAAGTTTTGTGTCTAACTATTGTATTTCTTATGCTGGATCAAATGTGACGTATGCGATACGTCAGCAGGTGTTTGAAAGGGTACAGTGTTTTTCTATGAGTGTGTTTAATTCGTACTCAAAAGGCACGTTGATCTCTAAGATCACTTATGATGCTGAGCAACTATCACAAGCGTTTTTAACAGCCATTATTACAGTGATCAGAGAGGGTATTATTGTCATGGTCTTGTTAGCCATGATGCTATATGCGAGTTGGCAGCTTTCATTAATTTTCCTGATCATTGGACCGCTGATCGCACTTATTATAAATATTGTGAGTAAACGTTTTCGTAAAGTGAGCAAACAATTGCAAGATGGTATGGGCGGTTTGGCTAAAGTATCAGATCAAGCATTTAGTGCACATCAAGAAATATTAGTTTTCAATGCAACAGCGCGCGTTAATCAAGATTTTCTAAAAGTAAATAACCATACTCGCCAGCAAACAATGAAACTGGCGGCGGTATCCGCCATCAGTAACCCAGTGATCCAGCTGATAGGGGCCGGTGCAATTGCGGTAATCTTGGTCTTTGCAAGTATTGAGTCAATACTTGTTGAGCTGAGCGCAGGCACATTCACAATGATGCTGCTAGCGATGGGATCATTATTGAAACCCTTAAAGCAATTAACCGTCGTGAATCAAAAATTACAAAAAGGGTTCGTTGCGGCACGTAGCTTGTTTACATTACTCGATACACCGGTTGAGCATGATGATGGCAATTTACCTCTGCTCAAATGCAGTCATGAGGTCGCATTTCGACATCTTAACTTCAGCTATGGGAGTCATTCGAGTTTGCATGTTGAAGGGGTATCAGTTGTATTTGAAGCGGGTAAAGTATCCGCGGTGGTGGGTGGTTCTGGTTCAGGAAAAACAACAGTAGCAAATTTGATTTTACGTTTATACCAAGCTCCAGAAAAGTCCATTTTTATTGATGATGTAGCCATTGAGCGCTATTCGCTGCTTTCTCTACGACAAAGTATTGCTTATGTGTCGCAAAATGTCACTTTAATTGATGATACGGTGGAAAATAACCTGCTTTTTGGTTGTGATAAAGCCGTGACTCAACAAGCAATGCATGCTGCGATAGAGTCAGCGAATGTGCATGAGTTTTTGCACACGTTACCAAATGGTTTACAAAGTCAGATTGGTGAAAATGGATCACAGTTATCGGGTGGCCAACGACAACGGATAGCCATTGCGCGTGCGTTACTTAAACAATCAGAGATTTTAATTCTTGATGAAGCGACGTCTGCATTAGATAACCACTCAGAACATTTAGTACAGGTTGCACTTAAGCGCTTAATGGTTGGTAAAACCGTGATTGTGATTGCGCACCGGCTCTCCACAATTGTTGATGCAGATAAGATTTTTGTTATGGATAAAGGTCAAATTATTGCTCAAGGAACGCATCAGAATTTACTGCACGGCTCAGTGCATTATCAATCACTTTTCAATAAAAAATCAACGGTGTAAACCAGATATATGTTATTACATGAATTAATTGAAACACAGGCAAAGTTCAAGCCTGACGCGCCGGCTCTTGGGTGTAAAAATAGCTGGGTAAATTATCAAACTCTTTCGAATTCAGTTGATCACGTTGCTTGCTTTTTAGCTTCGATAATGGACTCTACACAAGAGAGAGTTGCTATTTATACAACCAAGTCAGTAAATTGTGTAAGTAGTATATTTGGGGTGAGTAAAGCGGGCGGTGTGGCCGTCGTGATCAACCCTATTTTGAAAAAACCGCAAGTTGAGCAAATTGTCGCAGATTGCGCTGCAACGGTGTTGATCACCAGCGTATCGCGTTATCAACAATTAGACTTAGTGCAGCTACCGAGTATTAAGCATGTTGTGTTGCTTGATGGGAGTATGGGAAGTACGGATGCTCAGGTGCATCACTGGCATGCAATTCAGTCTTTGGATATAACCGATTTAAGAGCTGATTTACCACAGATGATAGCAACAGACTTAGCGGCTATTTTTTATACATCGGGAAGTACAGGGCGAGCTAAGGGGGTGGTGTTAACACATCAAAATCTAGTTATTGGTGCTCAGAGCGTGGTGGCTTACCTTCCGACTAAAGCAAATGACAAACTGCTGGCTGTGCTCCCTCTGAGCTTTGACTATGGTTTTAGTCAGTTGACAATCGCGTTTTTGACGGGGGCGAGCTGTTATCTTCAAGATTACTTATTTGTTAAAGATATCGTAGATGCAGTCCGTGATCACCAGCTCACATCAATGGCGTTAGTGCCGCCACTTTGGGTGCAATTGGCAAAAGGAGACTGGCAAGCACAAGATCTAATGTCATTACGATATTTCTGTAATACTGGCGGGGCTATGCCGAGTGCCGTGCTAACTCAATTACGACAGCGTATTCCTCATGCATTACCTTATATGATGTTTGGTTTAACAGAAGCATTTCGCTCATGCTATTTACCGCCAGAGCATCTTGATGAGCGGCCAACTTCATTTGGTAAAGCCATTCCAAATGCGCGAATTCAAGTGATTAATGAACAAGGAAATGAATGTGTGCCGTTTGAACATGGAGAGTTAGTGCATAGTGGCGTTTTGGTAAGCCAAGGTTATTGGAATGATCCCGATAAAACGCAGGTACGTTTTAAACGAGCACCCGTGTGTTTGGCGCAGCGGATGCTGCCACAGTGGGCGGTTTGGTCTGGTGATATTGTCTATCAAGATCACGAGGGATTTTTCTATTTTGTGTCACGTAAAGATGACTTAATAAAGACCTCTGGGTATCGTGTTAGCCCTCAAGAAGTTGAAGAGGTCGTTTATACCTATGATCACGTTAGCGAAGTGGTGGTGATTGGTGTGCCCCATTCTGAGTTAGGTCAAGCGATTGTCGCCATCGTTAATAGTACGGTGCAAACCGCAAGTCACCTAAGTGCAATGATCCAACACTGTCGAGCACAGCTCCCCATTTATATGGTGCCAAAAAGATTTATATATACCGAGCAGTTACCAAAAAATAGCAATGGTAAATTTGATAGAAACCACTGGCATACACTGTATGGGCGTTTATTTCAGGAGCAATATTGAAAATGGCAGGGTTAAGTAGAGTGCATCATGTTGTTGAAAACAATCAGTTGCAGGTTGCGGGGCTGGCGATTGAAGACGCCATTAAGATAGCAGGTGGTACACCATGCTACATTTATGATGGACAGCAAGTTGTTAATAATATTAAGAATTTAAAGCGACGGTTGCCGAGTAAGGTGAAGCTTCATTATGCAATAAAGGCAAACCCTTTCCCTTCGTTAATTACTCGCATGGCGACAGTGATAGACGGTTTTGATGTTGCATCTCATCAGGAGATGTTACTGGCTTTAGCATCTGGGCTGAAAAGTCACGCAGTTAGTATTGCAGGACCTGGCAAAAGTGATACAGATCTGAGCGCTGCTATCTGCGCGGGTGTCACAATTAACGTCGAATCAAAATTTGAACTAACTCGCCTACATGCGTTAAGTGAGACGCTAAAAAAACGAGCAAAAGTCGCGTTGCGTATTAATCCTGCTTTTGAGTTAAAGCAATCAGGTATGAAAATGAGTGGTGGAGCAAAGCAGTTTGGTATTGATGAAGAACAAGTCTTGGGTGTATTGGACTATATTAACTCTGACTATATTGATTTTAAAGGGTTTCACATATTTTCAGGCTCTCAAAATTTAAGTGAAGCGGCGATCATAGAATGTCACAACCAAACGTTTGAACTGATAAGCCGGTTGTTAAATGATACGCCTTTTAAAGCATCACATATTAATATCGGGGGAGGCTTTGGGGTTGCTTATTTTGAGCATGAATCGCCTCTAAACTTAGAGCCTATCATCGATAATTTACAGGTGCTACTGACGACATATGCAGCGGTTTTAAAAGGGGTCGATATTCACCTTGAATTAGGTCGCTATTTAGTGGCAGATGCCGGTATATACTTAACGAGAGTTGTTGATAAGAAGGTCTCTAGAGGCACTACATTTTTAGTCGTTGATGGAGGGATGCATCATCATTTGGCAAACTCAGGGAATTTAGGACAAGTAATAAGAAAGAATTACCCTGTATGTGTTGCCAACCGTTACCAACATAACAACCAAGAACAAGTAGATATCGTTGGCCCTTTATGTACACCTTTAGATATTGTTGCAGCAAAAGTTCATTTACCAACTTGTCAACCTAATGATATTATTGCAGTTATGCAATCGGGTGCGTACGGTGCTTCAGCAAGCCCGCAAAGCTTCCTCAGTCAGCCAACATTACGAGAGGTGCTATTGTAACGTCAGTACCCCCAATGTTTAAAAAGGAATAATAAAGTGTCTATGCGTCGAGTATTGAGAGATAAAATTATACAAGTGTGTAATAAAAAAATAGCACAAAAAGGCGAGGAGGTTGGGGTGTCATTTTATGCTTTTTTCGCAAATAAAAATGATGATCCTGCGCTGTTAATGGAAGCGGCGACTTGGTGGATCCAAATACATGAATTGGATCATTTTGAGAAAGCGGTACGGATATTAGCATTAGTTGAAGCCGAATAGGAGGATACAAAAGGATTCTGTTGAGACGGGTTTCTCATTTTCGCGACATAAAATAGCGCCAAGTTAGGCGCTTACTTATGTATATCGGCTGATATTCATCGAGCCTTTTGAATTTCCTAAATTTTATTTTCACACATAAAAACAATGACTTGAATAGTTTTTTTATAATGATTTACAATTGTTTTTTACCTATTTGTTATTTCTTTGGATTTCTTCGGTTTGATTTTATTAGTGAACTTTCTGGCTAAGGAAGCCTCGCTTTTAATAATAATTAACTTAATTTGACGAAGGAAGTCTTATGAAAAACAAACTCGCCCTTTTAACATGTGCAGTATCTGCCGCTTTAGCATTTCAAGCCAGCGCGACCACAGACCGTGACTATGACAATCGATGGATTGATTTAAAGTACGATCCGTTGGTGCAATATCAGTGGAACCTGCTGAACGATGGCACGCGAGCAGGCACAGTTGCCGGAGTAGATTTAAATTTATGGCAAACTCATATTTGGGGGCACTTAGGCCAAGGCGTCAAAGTTGCTGTCATTGATACTGGTGTTGAGCTATCTCATCCTGATTTAGCTGACAACGTTATTATCGACCCAAATACCAATGAAAATGTGTCTGGTTCTCATGGCACTATGGTGGGTGGTATTATCGCTGCGGTTATGAATGATATTGGGGCACGGGGTGTTGCGCCAAGCTCAAAAGTCATTTCTTATGCCAATTTTGGTGGAGCTGTAGATAGCCATGCACAGTGGAAGCTAAGTCATGGTGACGACGGTGACATCAATGCACACACGATTGCGGATGAAATTCGTATATTTAATCAAAGCTATGGTGTGAGCCAAGCAATTAGTATTCCTTATGAATACTCTCAAACAATTTCAGCTGCATCGGGTGAACAGGTACTTTTAATTGATCAAGCTGATCGGATGCGTGTTTTAGAGCAAGTTTCTACCAGTCATATTCTAGACCCAAGAGAAGCCACATTTGTGAAGTCTGCAGGGAATGGCTATACGGGTACGCGTGTGCATGCTTTTGGCGATAATGGGCTTATTTTTAAGGGACATAGTATCCCAAGTAATAATAATTTTGGTTTGCCGTGGCATAATTCGAATGTAGACTTTGAACAAGCTAATTATTGGAATCTGACTGTCAGTGCGCTGAATGCGGATGGTAAATTATCTTCATACTCTTCTGTTGGGAGTAATGTATTTTTGACCGCACCAGGAGGGAATGACCAAGGGACACCGGGCCACGTTACGCCTACGTTGAGTTGTGAACTACTTAAGCTTCGCGGTGAATTAGATACCAATGTGTTTAACCGCATAGCGTGTGACAATGTGGAGGCGATTGATACTTTATACGCAATATCAGAAAAGTATAGAGCCAACTATGGTAAAGACTTTATGTTATTAGCGCATTTACAGGAAAATGATACACAGGTTTCAGCACAAGATAAGCAAGCGATTTCAGCGGCATTTGCGGCTAATGCGGGTCATTTAGACTACTTGATTCTATTGCAAAATCGTAATCCTACTATTTCTATTGTGGGTTATATGGCAAGCCGAGCTGAATATAGTTATAGCATGAATGGTACTTCTTCTGCGGCACCAAATACATCAGGCGCAATCGCGCTTTTGATTTCCGCAGCAGAACAACAAAACCATTCGCTATCTGCTCGTGATATCCGCCATTTATTGGCAAGAACAGCCACTAAAGTAGACCCTTATTACCAAGATATTTTAGTGGGTGATGTTGTGGGACTAGAAGGGTGGTCACAGAATAATGCCCAAGAGAAAGTCAGCTATTCACCATATTATGGTTTTGGTTTAATTGATGTTGATAAAGCCGCTGAACTTATTCGTCGTTATGCGATCACCGATTTACCCTCAGCGTTAATAATGACGCCATGGCATGGTCTTGAGACGGCAAAAAATATCGTTATTTCAGATGATGCACAAACGGTAACAGACACAGTAACAATTGCTGATGACTTATTTGTTGAAGCGGTTCAAGTTCGCTTAGATGTTGATCATACACGGATCTCAGACCTGAAGGTTGAACTGGAATCACCCAGTGGCACGCGTAGTATCTTAATGTCACCACATAATAATTTGGTTGGTCGCGCTATTTCTCAATCACAAGGCATCGATGTAGCAGAAGATGTGTTATATAAGGGATACAATGATCACTTGATGTTAAGTTATAAATTCTGGAATGAAAAGTCTAACGCAGTCAACGGAGAATGGAAACTGCACGTGACCGATGTAAGTAATACAGATCGTAACTTTAGTCTAAGACAAAGCAACGGTGAAACCGTGACAATTAATAATAAGAATAATGCTGTATCAGGCATATTAAAAGGGTGGTCACTGCGGGTTATTGGCCATAAAGAGAAGGTAACGAAGAAAAAATCCCTATAGTGATTATTGACTGAATAAATAACCTCAGGTTTGGATAAGGGTTTTGGAATAGAAAATGTTTTGAAAACAAATTTACGTACAATCCAATGATGATGTTTTGTTCAATATCAAGGCGCTTTTACGCAGTAATAGCGGGCTATTACAAATGAAAGCAACGCCGAGAGTGAGAAAAATAGCTTTATTGGGCAAATTTCGCTTATCCAGAGCTGAGGTTAAATAGATAAATAAGACGATTGCTACTATGGGTCATCATGAATTGGTGACCCATATTTTGTTACGATGCAGAGTGTGATTAAATCAAGCGATGAGATTTACCTTTGACTTTATACAGGAAGTTTGGCAATTAATAGCGTAGTTATGTGCCTTATTACTTTTGAGCAGTGCGATCGTTGATATATACACTTTACGCGTGACGCTTCACTAAATTGCATACTTTTTTGTAACCACTCACTTACACTATGCACGGCTTGTCGACTTTGCGCATGACGGGACAGCCTAAGTGCGTAACTATAACCGGTCAACTTTGGCTATTTAGCGACGGGGTGCAACCATTGCTGTGTTACTGTTGAACTTGCAATAGGTTGCTTTATAAACCCCTGTCTTGACCTGTCAGTGCCGCTTCTAAGACGTATTGCTTCTGGGTAAATGATGTGGCATTAAACTCTAGGTAGTTGTATTGAGTGCGCCAATCAAATTTTGCCAAACTTGGGTTATCTTGCCATTGCGTCACAAATAGATTTGTTGGCGTGTGTGAATGGCTGTCGTTATGGTTTATCGTGCAATAAACTTGCATATATTTAATGATTTAAGAATATCAAGAGCTTGCTGATAAACGTCATGCGCATTCTTTGTTGATTGCTTACAGTCAGCTTGAGAAAATATGAACGCCGCTCTAGATGCATCAGACACAGAAAAACCAATACGGATGAACGTACCCGCATTGGTAAAGCGGTTATCTTTCTAATAAGATTTGTTGTTTTATCCAAATTCCAGCTTCTTTGAGCTGACTGTCAGAAAAACTCCCCGCGCTGCAAGTGCTTTGTTTCCATACTGCTCCACTGCGTGGGTCGTCAGAGTAGTTCCAATTAATCCAACTGATTTTTTTCCGTTTCATCAAATTAATATACGCTTGTGCGCGTTCGAAATCATTGTCGCCATCTCCCGTATAAAGCTGAGTTCCCCACTCTGTGACGAAAACCGGTAATACATCCGATGCTGTATCAAGTGCTTCGAGGTAAGCGTCAAAATGTGAGGCTGCATAAAAATGGAAGGTGTACATGATATTGTTGAAAGAGAGTGGCTTTTGAATAACCTCTTGTACAGACCCGCCATCAGAGATGCCAAATGTGGCCCAGCCGTGAGTGCCTACTAATACAACAGCATCACTTTTTATATTGCGAATAATCGGGATAACTTGCTCGGCATAGTTATGAACAGCATCCCATGATACATTGTTAGGCTCGTTGGCAATATCGTAGAGGATGTTATCTCGATGCTTATTCTGTTGTACAACACGACTAAAGAACTCTTTGGCTAGTGCAGTGTTGGCATTAGGGTCTCCAGGAGACAATTGATGCCAATCCACTAAAACATACATTCCTCTGTCACTGGCCATTGCGATCAGTTCGTTGACTTGATTAATAAAGCCAGTTTTGTCTGTTTCGAATCCCCCTTCTTGTACGTATAAACTGAGCCTTACAATATCTGCACGCCATTCATATGCGAGCGTATCGAGTGACTGTGGTGTCAGGCATTTATTTAGTCCATACCACTGCAGACCATGGCTACTCATACCACGTAATTGTATAGGGTGATTATTTTTATTACACAGGTGTTTACCACATACGGAGAGCTTACCATGAGTATCAAAAGCACCTTGGATGGGAGTAGTTGGATTTGTACATATGCCTTCATAGCGCCATGACTGGTGCGAGCCAGGTACCGCCTTTGTCCACCAATTGGCCCTATATAGTTTATTTTCATACTGCATTAAATCTCCAGCATTAGCATGATCGTATTGGCCTGACCAATTTTTAGCGGTCCAATTTGGGTATTCATTGATTGAACTACAGTTAGCGGCGTATGCCTGTTTCATGGCGAGCAGTGATGCAAGTATATAAAGTACGCATGTCGTTTTTGACAGGTTCATTGAAGTGTTCCTCTTTTACATGTTGTGAACCTTAACTCTATGCGGTGGCTAAATAATCGCCTCATAGACTTTGGTCTAGGGGTTGTTGATCTTTGCTGTTCTATTTTTGTTCTTTTTGAGCACGCTTTTATCGCGGCGCTTAATATGTGGCCTAGTAATCTAAGCGAATATTAAGCAACAAAGAGAAAGGGTTACTCAAAAGAGCAGGTAGGCAGCGCTTGATTGGCTTTTCTACTATGTTATCGGCTGACTCACATGGAATAACCATGCTACGCAGCCTCTGCCTTGTATAAAAGCCAATCAAACTGCTGAAAAAATGAGCCTGAAAGATCAACAGCCCCTAGATTTTAGGTAACAAAGAAAAGTTGGGTCATCAAATAATGACCCAAAAAAACATACAAAACTGAAAAATTTGGTGCAGGGGAGACACCTGTATTTGTCGAAAACATTATCGCCTATCTCTGTGACAATTAGATGGCAAATTTAAAGTTGGTAGTGTGATGGATGCTCAGTTTATCGAATAGGGTCGTAGTTTTCTGGCGAGAGGGTAAAGGAGCAAGCATGGCTGATACATTTGTCTTATTACTTTAAATTTTTATTAATTGAACGTTCAAATAAGTTGTCCCTATTTGTCATATTTATTTCCCATACTGCTTTGCGTTCAGCCATTTAACCTTAAATTAGAAGTTGGGAAATCATGAAAAATACTCTCTCGCTTAACCTGATCACTGCTGCATTATTAACGAGCTTTTCTGCAAGCAGTTTTGCTCAAGGCAATGCTGTTGAAAATAGCTCAGTAGAAGATAACACCATTGAAGAAGTTACTGTCGTTGGACAGAGCGTGTCGTTTGCAAATAACGCCACCACTCAAGAAATGTCAAAACAACAAGCTGCGATGACCAGTGCATTAGCGATTATTGATAACTTACCCGGTGTTTTAATAAATGAAGGCGATACATTTGGCTCTGATGATTGGTCTACCACGGTATCTATTCGTGGTTTTCAGCTGAGCTTAGATGAGCAGCAAATTGGTATTACGATTGATGGTATTGCCAATGGTAACTCTAATTATGGTGGCGGAGCCAAAGCAAACCGCTATATTGATACAGAAAACCTTGGCACGGTACAAGTATCTCAAGGTACAGCGGATGTCGCGTCTCGTTCAAATGAAGCATTAGGGGGCACACTTAACTTCACAACGATAGACCCGACAAAAGATGCAGGCTTAACTCTTTCATTCACCAACGGGGACTTCGAAGCACAGAAGTATTTTGCGCGCTATCAAACAGGGGAAGTATTTGACAATACCTATGCTTGGGTGAGTATATCTAGTTCGAGTAATTCAGATTGGGTACAACAAGTGGCAAATAGTGAGCGAGACCATATCGCGGCTAAAGTGCTACACAGCAATGGTCCATTAAGCGTTAAAGCATATGCATCTTATGATGATGTAAAAGAAGCGAATTACCAAAGGATCAGCACAGAACAATTCGCAATAGACCCTACATGGGATAGGTTAACTGACTCGATAACAGGTACTCCCTATGTAGATCAAGTTTTTCGTAATGGCTGGCAAACGTTAAGGGAAAATACCTTTGGTTATGTTCAAGCAAACTATGAAGCGCGTAACTGGGAATTGTCCGGCAATGTTTATTATCACCATAATGAAGGGCGTGGTGACTGGATCCCGCCTTACCTTGAAGATATTTCGGCTGATGGTTTTAATCAACCTCATAGCGAGATCACATCTGATAAATCGTACACTGGGGGTAGCTCTAATGGTCGAATATATTTTGTCGACAAAGCTGGCCGACAACTTAGTCCGATTTCAGGATGTGAGTCGAGCATTACTTTTCCATATGGTGGCGCTGGGGCAGAGTATGATCCAGCTTGTTATCAAGCAGGTGCAATACCAGTGGGCTCATATCGCCATACTCATTATGGTAAAGACCGCTTAGGGTTCAACGCTGATTTTAGCTTTTACGGCAAGCTAGCTGATATGGACAATACGGTTCGAGCTGGAATATGGTACGAAGATTACCAGCGTCAAGAGTGGCGAGACTGGCATAAAAGAATTGATGCACGAGTGAGCGTAAACTTCGATAGTACGCCGTATTGGATACAGTACAACAGAGAATTCAATGTGGATACAACCATGTTCTATATTGAAAATGAATTGGACTTTAAAGTTGCAAGAGTGCGCGTTGGCGCGAAAAAGTTCTTAGTCGACCTTGAAGGTATTAACCTATTTGATGGGAGTAAAAACACCTCGATTGAGTCGGATTCAGAAACTTTATTGTCTGCAGGCATCGTGGCACCGACCCCTATTGAAGGCTTAGAGCTTTTTGCAGGGTATGCAGAAAACTTTGCTGCAATTAAAGATACCGTTTTGGAAAGAGATGCATCCGCACTGGATGAAATTGAGCCTGAGACGGCAGAGAATATTGACTTAGGCTTGCGTTATAGCTCAGATAAACTCAACGCCAGTGTGACATATTATGATGTTACTTTTGAAAACCGTTTAAATTTTATTGCGCCAGACTCACCTGATGGTATTAATTATTCGATTGGTAATAATGGTTCGTTTGAGAATGTCGGTGGTATTGAATCGAATGGGTTTGAAGCTTCTGCGACATGGTACATGACCAATGAATGGGGAATGTATACGTCATATACCTATAACGACTCAACGTACACAGGCGGGTTAAGTACTTTCCCACAAGGGAACACAGTGTTTGGTTCAGCGGAAAACTTAGCTGTTATCTCATTTGATTGGAGCAAAGGTAATTATTTTGCTGGTTTATCAACAAAGTGGGTTGGAGATCGTTGGATGGATGCGACAAATACTAAGAAAATTGATGCATATACAGTATCTGATTTTTATGCAGGTGTTGCGATTGATGCACCGATATCAGGGATTAAAGCCATGGAATTACGCTTTACCTTAAATAACGTTACGGATAAAAGTTACTTAGGAGGCGTGGCGAATCAGTCTGGATGGATAGGTGCTCCTCGTACAGCTGCAGTGAACTTTAAAGCTGAATTTTAACCTTTCGCTTGTATCAAAAGGCACATTGACTGTGCCTTTTTTTATTGTGCATGCTTGACATTAATACGCCTAACATTGAGAACGACGGGTTTTTATCGTATCTCATAAAACAAATTCATACTTTAACCCAAGTTCTCGTTTTTGATTAGACGAGTGGTTATTTGCTTATGTAGCAAAGTCATTTTATGCTAAGCCTATCTCAATAACGAGGCGACAACATGACTCATCACCATATTAATTACATTGAAATGGCTGCGTGTGATTTAGCGAAAACAGAACATTTTTTTTCTCGTGTTTTTAACTGGCAGTTTGAGCATTTCGGGCCAGATTACCGGGCATTTAGCAGCTCAGGCTTGACTGGTGGGTTTTATAAGTCAGAGTTAAGAGCCTGCACAAAATTAGGGAGTGCATTAGTGGTTATTTATAGTGTAAACCTGGAGCAGTCTTTACAAGATGTTGAGCTAGCGGGCGGTGAAATATGTGAGGCTATTTTTAGCTTTCCAGGAGGTCGACGTTTTCACTTTATTGAACCAAGTGGTAATGAATTAGCCGTATGGTCTGACCTATGAGTTTGATATAAATTTGGTATACTATTGGTAAATAACACTTTTTATTGGGTATATTGTAATCAAAACCATACTAACCGCTATTATTCTATCAGCCAGCTCAGTATTAACAACGACCTTGGTTGAGGCTCGCCAGATTTATGCCGATTTACCAGATAGTATTGATAAGCACGCGAAATATGTGTTTTATTCTCACGGTTACATTGTTGAGGGAACAAATCCTAAGCCAGTGGATACTCGATTTGGCTGGGGAGTATATGACTTTCCGGCAATCAAGGACGCGTTGTCAGACCCTAGCTATCATTTAATTGCGCACCATCGAAGCAAAAATACGGACCCGTTTGAGTATGCATACACACTGAATGGGCAAGTTCGAACTTTGGTTGAGCAGGGAGTAAAGCCAAGTAACATTACCATTATGGGGTTTTCTCGGGGGGCGTTTATTACCGGAGTTGCGTCTGATAAGTTGTCTGATTTAGGCGTTAATACGATAATTCTTGCAGGGTGTGGTCGTTTAGTTTGGAAAAAGCACACGGATGTTAAAGTGTATGGCCACGTGTTATCTATTTATGAAAAAACGGACAAATCTAATAGCTGCAGTGCATTAGCAGAAAAAAGTACGTCCGTAAAATCATTTACCGAGCTTGAAATTAACACCGGTCTGAGTCATGGCGCTTTTTATCGGCCGAGGCCAGAGTGGGTCACCCCTGTAAAGGCATGGATTAAGTCGCAACGTTAACAACACTGAAAACAGCATGGCTGACTTCCCACCTTTGATGGGAATGTTAGTTTAATATGTGGTGTGTATGTTCTATTTTTGAAAAGGCTATTTCTCCAAAAGTATTAGGGGTTGTTGATCTTCCAGGTTCATTTTTGCAGCAGTTTGATTGGATTTTATACAAGGTAGAGGCTGCGTAGCATGGTTATTCCATAGCCGACAACATAGTAGAAAAGCCAATCAAGCACTGCCTACCGGTTCTTTCGAGCAGCCCTTTCTCTTTGTTGCTTAATATTCGCTTAGATTACTAGGCCACATATTAAGCGCCGCGATAAAAGCATACTCAAAGAGAACAAAAATAGAACAGCAAAGGTCAACAGCCCCTAGGCAATGCCTACATCCAGCTTGCTAAACCACTCTAAAAACTCATTCACCATCTCGCCTTTAAAAATACGACCATGTTGAGGTGCCATCATATTAATCTCAAGCTCTCGAACCCTCGCAACCCAGTTGTTTTTTGCGCGATTTGAAGGCATCCAACGGCGATGGAAGTACTCCATATACTTGATGTGCTGTGCGAAATTTTCAACGAATAATGGCACGTCACCATGCTCTAAAGAAGCGCCAATGTCTCCGCTCATTAAGATCTTTGCCTGGGGGTCGTAAACATTAAAATTGCCCGATGAGTGCAGGTAATGTGCAGGAATAAACTTTAGCGTCGCAGTGCCAAGCTTAATCTCGCCGCCTTCGTCTTTGATTGGCATATATTGGATGTTTTCCATACCAAAGTGACGTATGAACCCTTCCCAAAGCCATGGAGCATATAGCTTAGCGTTGGGCACTGTTTTATCCCATAAACCTAGCGAAGAAATGATATCTGGGTCTTGATGGGATGCAAATAACGTGGTGATATTTTCTAGTTTTACATGGTGTAAAACTCCAGCAAGCATTGGCGAAAATAATTCAATGCCACCTGGATCTAGAATAATTGCTTCTTCAGCGCTTTTAATTAGGTATTGATTCGTGTCTATTATTTTTTCAGGTTTCGCTGGGTCTCGGCCTAGGACTAGCCACTGATGAGATTCTTCTGAATATAACTCGTTTGATTTCAACGCAGAGCTCCTCGTAATTTATATATTTCTTGTAGGTTATCATTGACGGCTTTTTTTATTTTTTTAGCGGCTTCAGCAATGAAGTCAGACACTGACTCTAGGCTATGACTAAATTCTCCGGCATTAGAGGCTTCAACTCGACTGGTGACCGCTATGTATTCGGCACTACGCATTTGCTTTTGAATGTCTTCAAAGTAGCTTTCGAGCGAAAAAATAGCCTGCTCTAAATTGCGCGTTTTTTGTTTTAAGTCCATTAAACTTTGTTGTTGCAAGGTGATAACGCATTTGTGCGCAGAAGTACTTTGTGCTTTTGTTAGTTGGTATTGATAGTCAGTACAGCGAACCACGGCTAATGCCAATGTAAACAGTTGATTTGAAAGTTTTGATATCTCAGAAGTGGTGCGAATTGTTTGTTCAGAAAACTCGTCAATAAAGTTTGTTATCGGTTTAAAGCCGTATGCCGCATCACCGGCTCTTAATGCGACGACTCGAGCGTTCTTTGCCGTCAAAGAAAGGTTTTTTGCCTGACTTAAAATCATATCTAAATTTGTAATGATATTAGCAACTCGCACAAAATTATTCATTGCTGATGTGGCTTGCTGAGAATTGATCATTGTATGACTCGGTTGTTGCAATTTTTACAGCATAGATAACTTTTATTTTATTTCCCAATTTATTGCCTATAAAACATGGTGTATATAGTGCTTTATCTTGTTGGAAACTTGATTAATTTTGCTCTGTCGCCAATAGTTTTAGTAGGCAATGAACAGAGTAATGGCTTATTGAGTTGATAAGCATTGGGCAAGTAGCCGACTAAGGTTTACGTGGATGAAACGGCATATATTTTGGGCGATAGGTTACTTAGTAATCGCTGTACTATTTATATTATACGGGCCCCCTCAACGAGTATGGGCTAGTCTTTGGGGCGCGGACCTTTGGTTAATTGCGGGGTTCATGACACTTCAGTACGGGAGTTGGTGGAAAACATCCACGCTTGCGTTAGCATTTACTTTTTTAGGTTACGTTGCTTTTGACTTCGTGAGTGTTGACGCATTCATTGTGTTGACGTTAAATATTTTTGAAGCTTATTTCATTGCTTTTTTCTTTAAACAACATTTTCAATTTCAACAAACAGTTAACCAGCCTAGTTATTTAGTAATGTGCTTAGTAAAGTTTGTGTTTCTCCCTTCATTAATACTAGGTGTAGCCGGTACCCAGTTGATTCCTGTGTTTTCAAACATGAGTGCACAGCGAGTGTTGATGGAGTGGTTTGAAGGGTCAGTTGTCACATTAGTAGTAGGTTTGCCAGTGGTTTTGTTATGTACGCAAAATGATAAATTAAAGTGGTCGTTTATCTATAATTTGCGTGACCTTGCATGGGGCGTGTCAGTGGCAGCTATTGCTATATGTTCCGCTTATATCTCTTGGGCGATGTTTGCAGTATTTACTGTGATTTTGTTGGCACTGTGCGCTGTTTTTCGTGGTTTTAAAGCACTGAGTTTGGCGGGGCTTATCTTAGCTGTCGTAATAGCTGTTGCGTTTAGTCATGGAGATTTATTAACCAAAGCCGAAAGTAACACCAAATTGACAGTCTTGGTTACTATGCTTTTGGGCTATTGTAATGCTTTAATAATTTGCATGTATGACTTATCAAATAAATGCTCATTCACACATATGCGCGCGCTGGATAGTCATTATCAACATACTTTTGAACAAAGCCCTGTCATGTTAGTTACGCTCGATGATGAAGGTAGAATCTTACATATTAGTGATGGGTTTATATGCAACCTTGAATACCGGCGTGAACAACTTCTAAATAAACCAATTACAGATTTTATGACGGATCATTCTGCGAGCTTAATTCATCACCGCGGATTGCAAGGAAACACTCAGTTTTCGATTGAAGAAATTGTCTTAGTGACCAGCCGCAATCAACAGGTGGTGTGTTTATTAGAAGCGGAGGTTTTTAGCGACCATGAAGGTGGTGGGCACACATTATGTTTCTTTCAAGATATGTCAGAGCGGCAAAAGCTGGCCGAAGCGCTATCAAAAGAGAAGGAGCTGCTAGAAGTGACGTTAAGTTCAATTGGAGATGGTGTTATTTGCACTGATGTAGATAGTAATGTGACTTATATGAATCCTGTTGCAGAAGCTATTTTGGCAAAGCTAACAGCTGAGGTTGCTGGGCAGCCATTTCAAGAAGTAATGCCACTTTTTAACGAAGATACATTACAGCCGATAGAAAACTTGACTGATTATTGTATGGGTAACCATCAAACATTAGGGTTACCAGAGCTTACGTGTGTTAAAAACCACTTAGGACTAACATTTGCAATCCAAGATTCTATTTCGCCCATTTACGGTAAAAGTGGCAAAATAATGGGATCTGTGATGGTTTTTCAAGATGTGACTGAGTCACGAATGATGTCGCGTAAAATGAATCATTTGGCTCATCACGACGCATTAACTGGATTGCCTAATCGATTGTTATTGCAAGATCGGTTAATTCAAGCATGTAAACGAGCCCGGCGCTGTAAACATCAATTCGCGTTGGTGTTTATTGATCTCGATAAGTTTAAGAAAATTAATGATTCGTTGGGGCATGATTATGGCGACTTGTTACTGAAACAAGTATCAGAGCGGCTTGCTGGGTGTGTAAGAGCATGCGATACCGTGTCACGTATGGGGGGAGATGAGTTTGTATTATTGCTCGATGCCATTGAAGACAAACGCCATGTACGTAAAGTGATTAAAAAAGTACTGTCGAGCACGACGGGAGAATATGAGCTTAAAGGTATTCAATTAACAGTGTCTTTAAGCGCTGGTATTGCGATATACCCTGACGATGGTGATAATGCGGAAACACTGATGAAGCATGCCGATACAGCTATGTATAGGGCTAAGAAAGTCGCTAAGACTGATTTTCAATTCTATAGCGCAAAACTAGATCATGAAGCCGAATTGCGTGTGGAAATAGAAAGTGCAATTCATAAGAGCATTGAAAAAGGCGAGTTTATTCCTTATTACCAACCTATTGTAAATGCGAAAACATTTGAGCTTGAAAAGTTAGAAATGTTGGCTAGATGGCAACAACAAGATCAGTTGCTCGACCCAATTCACTTTATTGCTATTGCGGAAGATGCCAATTTGATTAGCAAGCTCAGCCTACAATTGCTGAAGAAATCATTTCCACAATTTGCTCAATGGTTGTTAATTAAACCAGGCTTAATTTTAAGCATTAATATATCAGTTTTACAGCTCAGTGAAACACACTTTGTAAAGGAACTGCTTGATACAGCTGCTAAATATAATGTTCCGCCGACAAATTTAGAAATTGAAATCACTGAGTCGGCACTGGTATCAAATGTTGACGCGATGAAAAAAACATTACTGGAATTACAAAAATACGGCTTTGCAATTGCGATTGATGATTTTGGTACGGGGTTTTCTAGTTTGAGCTATTTGAAACATCTTAACTTTGACACAATAAAAATAGATGAATCATTTGTTGCAGACATCAGTGGCAGTAAGAAAAATGCTGATTTAGCGATGGTCATTGTTAATATGGCGAAAAGCCTTCAAGTCAATAGTGTTGCAGAAGGGGTAGAAAATGCGATGCAAGCGAAAGCGCTGACAGCATGCGGGTGCGAGCAGCTACAAGGCTATTTTTTTTCAGAACCGACTGATGCACAGGCAATGACCCATATGATTGAGCATGGGCAAGTATTTAGTACAATACATAAAGATAATTAGGTTAAATAGGGCGCGTCAATTTATAAACCTATGAATTTCCTTCACCGTATAATTTGTCTGTTTTTACATGGCTGTTCGGTCTAGCAGACACGTATTTTCTCAATTATTTTGTGCAATACGCCACAGTACTTTGCTCGGGTCAAGTAAACAAAACTCTGTCATGCCCCAAGGTTGTGTAACAATAGGGGTTACTTTGCAGTTAAATTCTTGCTCTAAATTAAGAGTGAGAATATGCTCATGCCATGCATTCACGTCAGCAACCTGTAAATGCATCATATAATTCTCGCAATGCTGAGGCTCATAGAAGTCTTGTAGTAAAAACGTATATGTTTGGTAACGAAAGAAAGCAATGCCTGCGTCTTGAGATTTGAGCTCAAACCCTAACCTTTTATAAAATTGTATTGATACGTCAAAATCTTTAGCTGGAATAAATGGTTTGAGTGATATGACATTTAAATTAAGCATAATTGTTCGAGTATGTTGTGACATTTCCTTATAGACGTTTACCACTACTGGCAATTTAGTCCAAAGTATCCGCTGTTTAGCGTGCAAATTGTCAACGTTAAGTATTAACCCAGAGCCAACGTTATCATGTGGTCGTTATAAGTACGCTAAATTATGGTTAAGTTACTTGGCTAGAACGCAACTTCATGATAGTTTTTCGCAAAAATAAATTAAGAGAAATACGATGCCAAAGGCCAGTGAAATAAAAAAACATGCAGCGATAGAATATAACAGTCGCGTTATGATCGTCAGAGATATTGAACGTTCAGTACCACAAGGACGCTCTGGTGGCAGTTTATACCGAATGCGCATGTATGATGTTGTAACAGGCGGTAAAGTTGATGAAACGTTTAAAGCAGATGAAATGCTGACGCTTGCCGATTTAATTCGCCGTCCAGTGATGTTTTCTTACATTGACGGTGATGAATATGTATTTATGGATGAAGAAGATTATACGCCATATAATTTGAATAAATCTTCGATTGAAGAGCAAGTGCTATTTGTTTCAGAGGATACAAAAGGGTTACTTGCGGTCATTGTTGAAGGCAGCCCAGTTTCAATCGATTTACCATCAAGTGTTGAATTGGTGATCGAAGACACTTCTCCTTCAATTAAGGGCGCTTCAGCGAGTGCGCGTACCAAACCTGCGACCATGAGTACAGGCTTAATCGTACAAGTTCCTGAGCACATTTCAAATGGAGATCGCATTAAAATTAATACCGACGAAAAGAAATTTATGGGTCGTGCTGATAACTAATACAAAGGTTAAAAGTGAGATGCCTTAGCGTATCTCTCTTTTAACTATGACGTTTTGTTTTAGAAAGGAATTATGTATGACGAGCAAATGGTTAAGCATCAGTAATGCGCATGCCAAGAAAACCCTTATCTGTTTTCCATATGCAGGTGGCGGGGTTAATATATATGCTGGATGGCAAAAGTTACTGCCAGATGATGTTCGTTTGGTTATTGTACAACCGCCAGGCCGAGGTGGGCATTTTGGTGAACCAGCCATAGATGATATGGAGCAGTTAATTAGTGCGTTACAGGTGCATTTGGATCCCTACATGCAGGGTGATTATGTACTGTATGGTCATAGTTTAGGTAGTCGTGTTGCTTTTGAACTTTTACGTCAAGCATTAAAGCGAGGATTGCCGTGCGCGAAGCACTTTTTTGCATCAGGCAGTGCAAGTCCAAGTTATTGCGGAAATAGAAAAGCAATTTACGATTTACCTTCAGCCGAATTTAGGGCTGAGTTGGCGAGTTTGAATGGCACACCGAAAGAAATCTTAGAACATAGCGAATTGATGGATTTGTTTGAGCCAATGTTACGCGCAGACTTTAAGCTCGCTGACACTTATGGGTACCATAAAGCATTGATATTACCATGCGCGGTGAGTGTTTTTGCGGGTACACAAGATCCTATTCTTGAAGAACATACACGCCATTGGTTAACTTTTTTTGAGCAAGGTGAGTTTTCTTGGTTTGAAGGTGGGCACTTTTTCATCAATGATTATACAGATGAGATTGTTGAGAAAGTGGGCGATAGGTTAGCTTCTATAACATAAAGCTTGAAAGTTGTGGCCTGAAAAAGGGCGTTAATTTTAGCGTATATTGTTGAATTATCTTAAACACCTGCTAACGTTGAATTGACTATAATAGCAACGAAAAGGAAAGTCATGAAAATCAAGCTAACGATCAAAAAGAAAAACCTAAAGGGTTTGTCGGATAATAACCACGCTATTTTTCACCAGCAAACACCGAACATAGTAGGTGGTAGAATGGACCCGCCATCTTTTGGTTGTGATACAGGCTACTTAGTATGTGGTGGTGATTCAATTATTCAGCGAAAGTAGTGCTTAGACTTTAAGCATAATAAGGCAGCGCAGTTAACAGTGCTGCCTTTTATATTTCTACTTATTACAACATTGCCGAGGTTAGGCGTTAGACAATGCTTGCTTGGCAACTTGTAAGCTGGGTAGACTACCGACGTTTTGTAAAATATGCGCTTTGATTTGGTAGGTTTGTGCCAATTGTGCTTCTGTCAAAACTTCATCTGGTTTACCATAAGCCACTACGCGTCCGTTTTCTAACATGGTAATGTTATCAGCAAAACTAGCCGCAAGTGCTAAATCATGTACGACAGCCAACACACCAGCCCCTTTGTTGGCAATATTTCTGGCTAATTGCATAACCTGATATTGATGGAACAAATCTAGACTTGCGGTTGGTTCATCAATGAGTAAGTAGCACGGCTCTTGATTTTCTAATGCTGGCAATAGTTGACATAACACACGTGCAAATTGCACTCGTTGCTTCTCTCCACCAGATAACTGTGTAAATGGTTTATTGATCAAATGCGACACGTTTAACGTATTAATGGCCTGTTTAGAATAAGCTTGTAATGTGGTAAAAGGTGTTGAATCGGCATGTACAAAATGAGACATATCGACAATTTCTTGTACTGTAAATGGGAAGTCACAATCATAGTTCTGCGTTAGAACGGCGCGCATGCGAGCGAACTGTTTTGCGTCATATTCATGGTAGTTTAGCTGTTGATATTCGACTTGCCCAGCCGTCAGTGGTATATCACCACATAGTGACTTTAACAGTGTTGATTTACCAGCTCCATTAGGGCCCAAGATGACAGTCAGTTGCCCGCAGTCTAACGTTAAGTTAGCGTCATGAAGTAACGTATTCTGTGCTACTTTTACGGTAATATTTTTAGCTTCTATCATGCTAAAACCCTCTCGATTTATAGGTTTTTAGTAACATAACTAAGAAAAAAGGTCCGCCAATGGCGCTGGTGATTAAGCCAATAGGCAGTTCAGAGGGCAATATGAGAGTACGAGCAAGAATATCAGCAAGGCTTAACAATATTGCGCCACCTAATATAGAAGCCGGCATGAGATAGCGATGATCAGGACCCATAATTAAGCGCATGATATGAGGTACTATAAACCCCACGAAGCCAATCATTCCAGTAAGGGCGACTGCTGAGCCGGTACACAATGCAGTATAAATAAATGCCTTTTTTTTCAAGGCGACAACATTAACTCCTAAGTGTTTTGCTTGTTGTTCACCAAGCAAGTAAATATTGAGTGGCTTGGCCATTTTAGTTAATAGCACACAACATATACAGATGATGATTAATGACGGTAAGATCATTTCAAAACTGTTGCCAGCGAGCGACCCCATACTCCAAAAGGTTAAATCGCGTAATTCAGCATCAGTACTTATTAAGGTTAAAATGCCTATTAAAGCCCCAACAATGGCATTTACGGCTATTCCAGCGAGTAATAAGCTGATAATAGTAAACTGGTTGCCTTGACTAGATAGGCGATAAATCATTGCACAAATTATTAAGCAACCCAAAAATGCACCTATGGGGACCGCGTATATACCATATGTGTCACTAAAGCTACTGAGTAAGGTATTGCCCAATACGATGGTGGCAATGGCACCTAGTGCGGCACCACTGGTTATGCCAATTAAACCAGGATCCGCGAGAGGGTTTCTAAATATTGCCTGCATGGCGGCTCCACTAGCACCTAATCCAGCACCAACCGCCATAGCGAGTAACAATCGTGGTAGTCGAATTTCCCAGATAACAGCATGCTGTAGGGAATCAGACCCGACATTATTTAAAATATGTATCAACTGACTGAACGCGATGTTTACCCCGCCCGTGGCGAGTGCCGTGAAACAAACGACCATACATAGACATAATAAACCGATCAGAAAAAGGCGCTTTACCGACTGAGCAGGTATAAATGATTGGCTAAGGGCTAACACTATAGTGCCTTACTGTTATGAGACGTTTGCGCTGCGCGTAATTGGTAACCGGCTGGGTAGGTCACATTCGCATGAATAGCCTTGGCAAGTTCGACAACAGCTTGAGGCGTTCTTGGACTCATACCTAAAAGATAAGAACCATCAAATGTAAACACCTGTTTGTTTTTAACCGCGTTAGAATATTTAAAGTGCGTAATTTTAGATACATCTATAGATTTGTTGGCGCCATGTCGGCCCATGGTAACAATGATATCTGGGTTCATTGCCATTGCAGACTCCGTAGACAGCGGTTTCCAACCAGTGAAGTGAGCGCCGGCTATATTATGGCCTCCGGCTGCGGTGATCACCTCATGTGCCGATGTATCAGCGCCAGAAACAAGTGGTTGTCCGGCTTTTAAGCTTAAGACAAACAGTACGTTAGGTTTTAATTGAGTTTGCGACAAAATGTGCTTAAGCGCTTGGCGATCTGCTTGAATATAGGTATTAAGCATTTGGCCTTTTTGTTCGACATTAAGTAATTTTGCAATTTGACTAATTTTGGTTTCAATACCATGAAAGTTATCATTATTAGAGAAAATATGCGTTTTAAGACCCGTATCTTGCAGCTGCTTTACTACTTTATCAGGACCCGTATCAGCTTCGCCGAGTAGTAAGTCTGGGTTTAAAGATAATACCCCTTCAACATTGATGTTACGTACATAACCGACCTGCGCTTTTTTTGTTGCTATTGCAGGGAAAACACTGGTGCTGTCTACGCCGATAATACGATCTTGCTCGCCTAATGCATAAATAATTTCAGTGATTGAACCGCCTGAAACGACCACCCGCTGATAATTCTGAGCGGCGGCTATTGAGGGGAATAAAATGAATAAACTAACGAAGTAAATACAAAAAACAGAATAACAAGACCAAGCTTTAACTTTCATAACAATTCCAAAGTTGCTATTATAATAATGAGAATAATAACAGTTATCATTATCAGTAATCAACATGAAGATCTTAACCTGTACCAGTATTTCCGTTATAGCCCATAGCTTATTATGGTTAGTAACGCCCTCTCAAAGCATGCAATTTGATGGTGGCGACAACGCCAAATTAATTGCATTAAAAGTTAAAATACAACAGGTTGCGACTTACTCGCTCGTAAAGCAACCGACCGAGTCAGGTTCAGAAGCCGACTTAAATAAAACCATATTTAATGGTGAGAAAAATAAATTAGCCTTACAAGAGCAAGCCGTAATTGCAAAGGTGTTACCTGCTAAGCAGTCCGTAGAGCGAGTCGCTAAGATAGACCACCAGCCAGTTCATCCCGTCGTTGATGCCGTAGCGCCGACAGATGTATCGATAGAGCCATCAGAGCAGAAAAAAATAGATGAAGATACCGTTACTGAGGTTGAAGCGACAGCTATTCAACTTGCGGCGCAGCATAGTGCGAGTAATGCTCCCATTAATGTTACTCAGTTGCCGCTTTTTAAAATGCCAAGACCTGCATTGAAATATCCGTTGCGAGCTAAACGCCGAGGCCAGCAAGGCGTCACTATTGTCTCTATTGAATTAGATGAATACGGGGCTATTGTCGCTGTTGCGTTGGTCAAAAGCAGTGGTTTTTCGGTACTAGATAAAGCAGCCCTGAATAATGTAAAACAATGGCAGTTTCACGCTGTAGAGCGCTACGGACATGCCGTAAAAGCAAAATTCACTGTGCCTGTCGAATTTAGCCTCACAAGTTAATTTTATCAACTGGAGTAAGTACTATGAATGAAATAATTACGCAGTTAGGAATGATGCAATGGCCATTTCTTGTTTTGTCATCAGTGGCACTGACACTGATTTTAGAAAGAGGGTGGGTGCTGAGCGAGGGCGTTTGGCGATTGGCGAGTATTAAAACATCTTTACGGGAAATACAGGCAACTCCCGAACGATTACAACTTCATATTCAGAAACAAGTTGCTCGGTGGCGGAAGCGTTTATCATTGATCAGCCTAATAGGCATGCTAAGTCCACTCATGGGGCTTTTCGGAACTGTTTGGGGGTTAGTTGTGATGTTTAAAGGCATTGCAGATACGCAACAAGCGGTTACGCCTGCACTATTGGCTGATGGGTTATGGGGGGCAATGTATTCAACGGTCGTTGGATTAGCCATTGCAATGCCTTGCATTGTTTTCAATGGGGTTTGCCAAGCATTGGTTGAGCATATGCAAACAGAATTGACTTTGTTTGCTAATGAGCAAATTGTTACTACGCAGGCGCAACATGCTTGAATTACCAAAACCCTCAGAGAATGCGTTAGTCCCAGACTTAACTGCGTTGTTGGATGTGTTATTTATTGTACTGGTTTTTTTGCTTTTAAGTGTCGCAGTCCAAGTTAATGTGATGGAAGTGTCATTACCTGATGCTGGAGATAATGGTAGTGCTGTGTCAGAGCAAACGCCAGTAGTACTAAGTCTCATGTATCACGACAATCATGTTAGCTATGCACTAAACGATCAGCCTTTTAGCACCCAAGAAACTTTAATGCAGGCAGTTAAGCACATAGAGTACGTAAGCCCAGTATTTATTGCTGTTGATAAGCATGTGCCCAGTGAGGCTCTGGTGCAACTATTAGCCAACCTTAGCCAAGAAAATCGATCTATTGCGAATATATTAATTGAACGCAAATAAAAATAGTTATCATTATTATTTTGTTATGGTATATTGCGCGCCATAAGTTAAAACCGCGCATCTTTCAGTATGGAGTTAACACCAATGCTTTCGCATTGGTGAAGGAACTGAGTTAAATGGGGCACTGAAGAGCACGGTTTGTTTTTGCTATTAATATTTAATCAGGAGTACCCCATGCGTTTATCAAAAATTAGTTTGTGCTTGGCAACATTTTCCCTTCCTCTGATGGCACACGCTAATACTCAAAATACCAATGATGCTGCTATCGTGACATCGTTAGATGCGGTAACGGTAACGGCTACGCGCACTGAAAAAACCGTGTTGCAATCAGCACAAGCTGTTAATGTCATTTCGAGTGAGCAAATAGAGAAGCAATTAGAAAGTAGCTTATTTAACACCTTGGATATGATCCCAAATGTCAGTGCAAATGGTGGCCCTAGAAATGGTGGTCAAAAGTTCAATATTCGAGGTTTTAGTGATGCTGAAGATGTGTTGGTAACCGTCGATGGCATGGTACAAACATTTGAAAAATATCGAATGGGAAGCTTGTTCACTGATTCTGAATTGTATAGAACGATTAGTATTAAACGCGGCACGAGTACAGTATTGCATGGTGGTGGTGCATTAGGTGGCGTTGTACAGCTTGAGCTCAAAGATGCAGCCGATTTTTTACGTGATGGAGAAACCGCTGGAGCGAAGGTGAAATTGGGTTACGATAGCAATAACGAACAAAAAAATGGTTCTGTATTTGCTTTTGCAAGACCAACAGAAACGCTAGATTTACTTGCAGCAGTAGTCAAACGAGACAGTGATGATTTTGAACTATCTAATGGTGAAATGTTAGATAATTCAGGGATTGAAAATAGTTCGGTATTACTTAAAGGTGAATACTTCCTTACAGATGACTCTCTATTAGGTGTGACTTACACAACCACACAGGATGCACAACGAACTGAGTTTAATACAACGGATGCTGGCGCATGGGGAACGGTTTATCGAGAAGTCGATCAAACTGCGGCAAACTTAAGTTATGAACTTATGCCAAGTGATAACCCTTACTTAGATTTAACTGCAAAGCTAGGGTTCACAACAAGTCAGGTAACAGAGACTGACGGTGAGGGCATGTTGAAAGATTTTGTCGGTATAAAATCGACATATGAATATAACATTACGACGTTAGATGTAATGAACACATCAAAAGTAGCTGGTCATGCATTGACTTATGGCGTGCAATATACCGACAAAGAACGTATTGGCGAAAAAACAGCACTGCCCTGTGAGCGTATTAACTTTGAGACCTATGCATGTGAGCAATATGGCACGGTTGCCCAAACAGGTGAAATGACTTCTCAGCCTGGCGGTGACCAAGTACGTACAGGTGTGTATATTCAAGATGAGTTTAAGCTACAGGATTTGACTGTGATTACCGGCGTTCGTTATGAGCGTTATGAAACAAATCCAACAGCCAGTTTTTCGTCAAAGTTCAATGATTTAGATACGAATGTTACGCACAGTGATTGGGCTCCTTCAATTAGCCTTAATTACCAAGTAACGCCTGAACTGGCAATATTTGTGAATCGACAGTCAGGCTTTAGGGCGCCGCTTATTGATGAATTATACGATCAATATGGCGGTCGTCAAAGTGCACTTAATTTAGACATTGAGTACAGTGATAATAGTGAGTTAGGGATGACATATAGCGTTGATAATGTCCTAAACAACACTGACACTTTAAATCTACGAGTGATGTATTTTGATATTAGTGTTGACGACGAAATTACTTCACTAACCAGCGAAACGCAAAACCCAATGCCCAATCCAAGATACGCCAATCGTGCAAGTAACGACAGAGACGGATTTGAACTTGAACTCAATTATGCGAACCAATATTTATATTCGAACCTAACGTACAGCACGATTGACGGGGAAGATAATACAGGTAAAGCGCTTTGGTATTTACCGGCAGATAAATTAAGTGTGGATACTGGGTTTTCAATGCTAGACAACACGGTAATGCTTGGGGCAAAAATTGTTCATACTAGCAACCGAGATGTTGAAAGTTATAACCGCAGTACGCGTCAGTATGGTGTTGTAAAGCATCAAAGCCATACATTGTGGGACTTATATGCCAGCTGGGATGTAACACAAGACGTAAACTTGCGTTTAGCGATTGATAACGTCTTTGACAAAGAATATACAGTGATTGCGGGTACAGGTGGTGGTATTGGTGATTATGGTGTTGGTCGAAGTGTTAAAACTCAAGTGAGCTGGCGTTTTTAAGGAGGATTTATGAGCACGCTATTAAAGCAGTATCAAAAGCTGATCAGTGATAACCCGAAACTTCGGGCTGTAGAAGCGGCAAAAACATTAGGCGTCAGTGAGGCGCAGTTACTTAATGCGCAGGTTGGCCAAGGTGTTGCGAGATTAGACGATAATCAGATCCCCGCGATTCTGAAAAACTTGAAACGACTTGGTTACATTATGGCGCTAACCCGCAATGGCTCAGTAGTAAATGAAATAAAAGGTGTTTACGACAAGTTATATATTTCTGAGCATCAAGACAAAACGATGGGGATTGCTATTAACCCTGGTGGGATTGATATGCGTTTGTTCATTCATAATTGGCGCAGCGTATTTTCGGTTGAAACGGACAGCTATTCTAGTATTCAGTTTTTTGACGCCTATGGCCAAGCAGTCCATAAAGTGTTTACCACAGCTGAGTCAGATTTGAATGCCTTTTTGAATTTACGAGAACGCTTTAAATTAACAGAGGCTCTGGATTTTAGTGCCGACAATGCCACGGAACAAGTTAACGAAGCAGATAGGGCTCAGTGGCATATACCAAGTGAGCAACAAACGTTAGCATTTACACAAGCTTGGTCAGATTTAAATGATGTGCACCACTTCCCTAATTTACTTAGGGAGTTTAAGCTCGCTCGGCTACAGGCATTAGAGCTTGCGGGCGAGCCTTGGAGTGCCGAGGTGATACATAATGTTTTAGAAACTGTCTTGACACAAGCCAGAGATAAGCGCCTGGAAATAATGGCATTTGTAGGAAATCACGGTGCAGTGCAGATTTTCTCCGGTACAGTGCAAAACTTAAAACAAGTAGGTCCGTGGTTCAATGTACTTGATGAACGCTTTAACCTCCATGTGAAAATAGAACAGATTAGTCGTGCGTTTGTTGTACGAAAACCGACGGACAATGGCAACACCATCGTGTCATCTATTGAATTCTTTGATAAAATGAATAACACGGTACTGACGTTGTTTGGTCGTCGCGCAGAGGGAAATACACAGAGTTCAGAGTGGCAAGCTTTGTGTGATAAATTAATACAAAGCAAGCGTGAAATTGCCTAGATAAAATGTTTTTCGTATGCACATAGCATATAAGTAAAGATGTAAAAGCCAGTACAATACTGGCTTTTTTCATTAACTGCCTTAAAAATAACCAATGGAAAATGGGTACCTATCGGTTACTTTAAGGTTTAAACGGCGTAGGGTTGCTCAATACGGAGGCTGCTTATTTATTGAGCTTTATTGTTGTTTTTCTGATGTTTGTTGTTTTATTTTTCGCTTTGTTTGGTGATTTAGATGTTAAATGTAATGGAAAGTTCATGTACCTTGATGGTAAAAAGCATTGACTTAGACTTGCATATCTATACTATTAGGTATAGACAAAAAATATGTCAGTGTTTATAAATCTCCATTACGTTGTTGTATAAGTCTAACTTGTAGTACCGTCCTGAAGTTTTTAAGTACCGTCTAGTTTTTGCTCTATGCGCCCATATGGGCATAGTTATAATTTTTTCAGGATATCAGATATGTCTAATACAGTAACTGGCACAGTTAAGTGGTTTAACGAGTCTAAAGGTTTTGGTTTCATCGAACAGGAAAATGGCCCAGACGTTTTTGCTCACTTCAGCGCTATCAAAGGTGACGGATTCCGTACGCTAGCTGAAGGCCAACGTGTTGAGTTCACTCTAGCTACTGGCCAAAAAGGTCCACAAGCAGAGAACATTACGCTGCTTTAAGCGATAAATGCTGAGAAAAAAAAGCAAGCAGAGGCTTGCTTTTTTTGTGCCTAGCGATAAATGCCCAGTATATATGATGTGATATAAGAGGGAGAGCTTTGTGTCATTTACCAGTTACAGGGTGAAGAATACTTCCCAGATTATTATCTTTTAACGCGTCAGACAAAAACATTGCGAGGGTATCTCGATAGCAAATTGGTCGGGTAACACGTTCAATCGCGCTTGCCCCAATTGAAGAATGGATATGGATCACCCTGCGTTATGACGGCGCATATATATGCTTGCTTAGCCTCACTCATCATCGTCTGTAATCGATTTACCGACGATAGAAGGTAGCTCTGGGTATCGTTTTTCACAGTGTTTTATTGTGACATGACGCGTTTGTATTCCTTTGAATTTTGCATTGTTTTATGGGCTGCTCTCAGTGCCCGCACAATACTCATAGGTGTTGTAACGCTGGCTGCTAAGTAACCGTTTAGCGTTAACTCAGGGACTTCATAAACAAATCTAAAACTGTCGCCCGGTAACCCAAATGAGCTTGCCAGTGGCGCTAGGTAACGGGCATCGTCTAAAATAATATCGACTTTTTTCGCCATCAATAATTTGTAAGACTGAGCTATGTCTGCTGTCAATATGTAGTCAAACCCGTGAGATTTCAATACAAGTTCTGAAATATCCCCTCTTTGTAGTGCGAGTCGGTAAGGGATTGCCTGAGTAAGGCTTGCTATTTTTATGTCCGTTCGTCCTTTAAGGCTTACAAAACCTAATTTAAAAAGCGCTACGGGCCCAATCCAGTGAAACAGTGGCTCTCTTTCAGTTGTTCTGGCCATACTGTAAATGAGTGTATTGGGATGCTTTTTTGCTAGTAGATAGGCGCGAGCCCAAGGGTACATGGTAAATCGTGCATTGATTTGTGCATGTGTCAGAATTTTTTTTACTAATTCGGTGCTAGTTCCTGCTACTTGGTCGTTTTGTAAGAGCTGATTTGGAGGAGAAAGCTCAGTGACAACCTCCACACTAACAGTGTTTATATTAGCTTTACCCAAGGCCCATTGAGGTATGAAGAGCAATGCGAAGAGTAGGTACTTTGTCATTCAACCTCCCTTCGTCAATTGTTATTTAATTTATATGTTGTGCATTTAAGTGTAGCAAACATCGCCATGGTCGCGAATTTACCTATATTCACCATATTTATAAAGACTATTTGGTGTTTTGTCGACAATCTGTGGTTTTGAATGTTGACGTAAACGTAAACTAGATCTATATTATCTGCCCATAAGCATCACCAACAAACTTCAAAAGGCAGCAATGGCCATTTTTAAAGAGCAGGCAATAACAGCATCTGATAAAGCATTCTTTCGGTTGAGAAAAGAGATTGTTGATGGGGTTATCCCTGCGGGCTCTAAGTTGAGTGAAATGGAATTGTCGACAAACTATGCGGTAAGCCGTGCTGTTGTGCGTGAAGCAATTAACCGCCTTGAAGCATGTCATTTAGTCGAGCGTAAGGCGAACGTTGGTGCGCGGGTGGTTTCTTTAACTCCCGACGGGCTAATAGAGCTCTATCAAGTACGTGAGTCGCTTGAAGGGATGGCAGCAAGGCTTGCTGCACAAAATATGTCAGAAGAGGAAATTTTAGATCTAAATACCCTGCTGAATAGTCAATCCGATGAAGTGAAAACTGCCGAACTCTATTATCAAGAAGCGGGTGACCTAGATTTTCATTATCGTATTATTCAAGGTAGCAAAAACGCGTATTTAATCTCAATGTTAGTAAACGGTTTATATCATTTGGTGCGCATGTATCGAGTTCAGTTGGGGATGGCTGGTCCGAGAGTAACGAGCGCATTTGATGAGCATAAAAGCATAGTAAAGGCGATAAGTCTTCGAGACTCAGAGTTGGCAGAAATGCTAATGCGTCGGCATATTATGTATTCAAAAAATAATATAAAAGCAAAACTTCAATCATAAGATCAAGCTAAGAGAGAACATCATGAGCACAGGATATAAAAGCCCAGGAAAGACTTTTCGAGACGCACTGACTGCCAACCAGCCATTGCAAATTGTCGGTACTATTAATGCCTACAGTGCGATTATGGCTAAGCAGATTGGCCATCAAGCAATCTATTTATCGGGTGGCGGTGTAGCGAATGCTTCTTATGGTTTGCCTGACTTAGGTATGACGTCATTAAATGATGTGATTGTCGATGTTCAGCGTATTACAGCTGCATGTGACTTACCTTTAATGGTAGATATTGACACGGGTTGGGGTGGCGCATTCAACATCGCAAAAACCATTAAAGATATGGAAAAAGCAGGTGCAGCCGCTGTACATATGGAAGATCAAGTTGCGCAAAAGCGCTGTGGTCACCGACCGAATAAAGAAATTGTTTCGACCGAAGAAATGGTAGATAGAATTACAGCTGCGGTAGATGCTAGAACAGATCCTGATTTCTTTATCATGGCGCGCACAGATTCATTTGCACAAGAAGGGCTTGAGGCTGCTATTGAGAGAGCAAAAGCTTATGTGGCCGCAGGTGCCGATGGTATTTTTGCTGAAGCGGTAAAAACAGAGGCTCATTACCGCGCATTCAGTGAAGCGCTTGACGTACCAATTTTGGCGAATATTACCGAGTTTGGTCAAACAGAATTGTGGAATAAAGAAGAGTTAGGCCAATGGGGTGTGGACATGGTGCTATATCCACTTAGCGCCTTTCGGGCAATGAACAAAGCAGCCGAAAACGTTTACCAATCAATTTTATCAGATGGCGATCAAAAAGCTGTCATCGATACCATGCAAACTCGTATGGATTTATATGATTACCTTGGTTATCACGTGTATGAGCAAAAACTCGATTCACTGTTCGCTGAAGGTAAAAATAAATAGTAATAGATATTTTTATTAAGGGCCTGTAGATACAGGTCCGTAAAACAGCAAAATTATACAAAATAACTATCAATACCCAGCAGGTTAAAAATTTCAGGAGAAAATACCATGGCAAAAGTACTCAGTGGTGCTGGCCTTCGCGGTCAAGTAGCAGGGAAAACGGCATTATCAACAGTAGGTGTGTCAGGATCAGGCTTAACGTATCGCGGCTATGATGTAAAAGACTTAGCGCAAAACTGTGATTTTGAAGAAGTTGCACATCTTATTTTAAAAGGTCATCTTCCAACACAAGCGGAACTAGACAGCTATAAAAATACACTACGTTCGATGCGTGGTTTACCTGTTGCGTTAAAAGAAGTGTTAGAACGCATTCCAGCTGATGCACACCCAATGGATGTGTTAAGAACAGGTTGTTCAATGCTTGGCAATTTAGAAGGTGAATCTAGCTTTGATATTCAAGGTCAAGTCACTGACCGCATGTTGGCGTGTTTCCCGAGTATCATTTGTTACTGGTATCGCTTTAGCCACGATGGGGTGCGTGTCGAAGTTGAAACCGATGATGATTCAATCGGTGGACATTTCTTACATATGCTGCATGGTAAAAAGCCAAACGAACTGCATGAGCGTGTGATGCATGTTTCACTTATTCTTTACGCAGAACATGAGTTTAACGCGTCAACATTCACTGCACGAGTGTGCGCGTCAACGTTATCTGATATGCATTCATGTGTAACGGGAGCAATTGGATCATTACGTGGTCCACTGCATGGCGGAGCGAATGAAGCAGCAATGGAAATGATTGAAGGCTTTACGTCTGCTGATCATGCCGAAGAAGAAATGATGGGTAAATTGGCTCGTAAAGAGAAGATCATGGGCTTTGGGCATGCAATTTATTCTGAGTCAGATCCGCGCAATGAAATTATTAAGCAATGGTCAGAGAAATTGGCCAACGAAGTGGGAGATACTGTGTTATATGCGGCTTCTGAGCGCTGTGAAGCCGTGATGTGGCGTGAGAAAAAGTTATTTTGTAATGCAGATTTTTTCCATGCATCAGCTTATAACTTCATGGGTATTCCAACTAAATTGTTTACGCCTATTTTTGTGATGTCTCGATTGACAGGTTGGGCTGCACACGTCATGGAACAACGTGCAGACAATCGTATTATTCGTCCATCTGCAGATTACACCGGTGAAGATTTACGTCCAGTAACTCCGATTGCTGAACGTTAATTTGCACGCTTGATACTTTTGGCAAAACACCTACTCTGGTGTTTTGCCTCTTTGCTTTAGAACCGTCACCTTATTTTGCCTGTGGATGTAGTTATGAACACAAAATTCCGTAAACTGTTGCCAAATAGCCAGTTAAGCTTTTACGATACGCGCGAAGCCATTGAGTCGCTTAAACCTGGCGCATACGATACGCTGCCTTACACTTCTCGCGTATTGGCCGAAAACCTTGTACGTCGTTGTGAACCTGAAAAGCTAGATGCGAGCTTGACGCAAATTATTGAACGTCGTCGCGATTTAGATTTCCCGTGGTTTCCTGCCCGTGTGGTGTGCCATGATATTTTAGGTCAAACAGCTTTGGTTGATTTAGCCGGTTTACGAGATGCAATTGCCGCCAAAGGGGGAGATCCTTCAAAGGTAAATCCAGTTGTACCTACGCAGCTTATTGTTGATCATTCACTGGCTGTAGAGCATCCGGGTTTTGAAGAAGATGCATTTGAGAAAAATCGTGCAATCGAAGATCGTCGCAATGAAGACCGCTTTCACTTTATAAATTGGACAAAAACGGCATTTAAAAATGTTGATGTGATCCAGCCGGGTAACGGCATCATGCATCAGATCAATTTAGAAAAAATGTCGCCAGTGGTACATGCGCGTGATGGTGTTGCTTTTCCTGATACGTTGGTTGGCACAGATAGCCATACGCCGCACGTTGATGCATTGGGTGTTATCGCCGTAGGGGTCGGTGGCTTAGAAGCAGAAAGTGTGATGCTTGGACGTGCTTCTTACATGCGTTTACCTGACATCGTGGGCGTTGAGCTCATGGGTAAAGCACAACCGGGGATCACAGCCACAGATATTGTACTGGCGATCACTGAGTTTTTGCGTGCTGAAAAAGTGGTGGGAGCCTATCTTGAATTTTACGGTGAAGGGGCTGCCAGTTTAACCCTTGGCGATCGAGCGACCATTTCTAATATGACACCTGAATATGGTGCAACCGCAGCGATGTTTTATATCGACCAGCAGACTATTGATTACTTAAAAATCACAGGGCGCGATGATGAACAAGTTCAACTGGTAGAAAATTACGCTAAGCACACCGGTTTGTGGGCTGATAGTTTAGAAAGTGCTGAATATGAGCGGGTTTTAAAATTTGACTTGTCAGCGGTTGGGCGCAATATCGCCGGGCCTTCCAATCCGCATAAACGGGTAGCCACCGCTGATCTTGCTAAAACAGGAATTGCCGGTAAGGTTGAGCAAGAAGAGGGTAAAATGCCCGATGGGGCAGTGATCATTGCTGCTATTACAAGCTGTACAAATACCAGTAACCCACGCAATGTTATTGCAGCTGGATTATTAGCGCGTAATGCAAATGCGAAAGGTTTGGTACGTAAACCTTGGGTTAAGTCATCGTTGGCACCGGGCTCCAAAGCTGTAAAGTTGTATTTAGAAGACTCAGAGTTACTCCCTGAGCTTGAACAGCTTGGTTTTGGTATTGTCGCGTTTGCTTGTACCACCTGTAATGGGATGAGTGGTGCCCTTGACCCGAAGATTCAACAAGAAGTTATTGATCGAGATTTATATTCAACCGCTGTATTGTCGGGGAATCGTAACTTTGATGGTCGTATTCACCCCTATGCAAAACAAGCATTTTTAGCATCCCCTCCTTTGGTGGTGGCTTATGCCATTGCAGGTACTATCCGCTTTGATATTGAAAAAGATGTACTTGGACATGAGCAAGATGGCACGCCTATCACTTTGAAAGACTTGTGGCCAAGTGATGAAGAGATTGATGCAGTTATTGCGAAAAGTGTAAAGCCAGAGCATTTCCGTCAAGTGTATGAGCCGATGTTTGATTTAACAGTCGATTACGGTGAAGACAATGATCCATTGTATGACTGGCGCAAAATGAGTACTTACATTCGCCGCCCGCCTTATTGGGAAGGTGCATTAGCTGCTGAGCGCACCATGAAAGGCATGCGTCCGCTTGCCGTGCTAGGTGACAATATTACAACTGACCACTTATCACCTTCAAATGCCATTATGGCAAGCAGTGCCGCAGGTGAATATTTGGCAAAAATGGGCTTACCAGAAGAAGACTTTAACTCATACGCGACACACCGTGGTGACCATTTAACGGCGCAGCGCGCAACGTTTGCCAACCCTAAGTTATTTAATGAAATGGTACGTGATGATAACGGTGAAATAATACAAGGTTCATTAGCGCGCATTGAACCGCAAGGGCAGCAAACACGCATGTGGGAAGCGATTGAAACCTACATGGAACGTAAACAGCCTTTGATCATTGTGGCGGGTGCTGATTATGGACAAGGCTCATCACGAGACTGGGCAGCCAAAGGGGTTCGCCTAGCGGGTGTGGAAGTGATTGCCGCTGAAGGGTTTGAGCGTATTCACCGTACCAACTTAATTGGTATGGGTGTATTACCCCTTGAATTTGCTGCGGGTACAACCCGTAAAACGTTATCGATTGACGGCACCGAAACATATGATGTTGAGGGTGATACAAGCCCTGGTGCAACGTTAACGCTTATTATCCATCGCGCAAATGGTGAACGTGTTGAAGTACCGATGCTGTGCCGGTTAGATACGGCAGAAGAAGTGTCGATTTATGCAGCAGGTGGTGTATTACAGCGTTTCGCGAAAGATTTCTTAGAAGCAAATACGTAATTTCTTTCATCTGAGCACGACGGTCTAGGCTTGAAATACGATGATTTTTTCAGGTCTAACTTCTTTTAGTCATGATATGTAATGGGCTTTTATGCAACAAAAGCTCTACCAAGGAATTCTGATGTCTTATAAACCACAAATCAAAATACCCGCAACTTATATGCGTGGTGGGACAAGTAAAGGGGTGTTTTTCAATTTAACTGATTTACCTGAAGCAGCCCAACAGGCAGGCCCCGACAGAGATCAATTACTGTTGCGTGTGATTGGCAGTCCAGACCCTTATGCCAAACAAACAGACGGTATGGGGGGAGCAACATCCAGTACCAGTAAAACGGTGATTTTATCCAAAAGTAGTCAGCCAGATCATGACGTAGACTATCTGTTTGGTCAGGTTGCGATAGACAAACCTTTTATAGATTGGAGCGGTAACTGCGGTAACTTAACTGCTGCTGTGGGGTCGTTCGCTATCAGCAATGGTTTAGTGGATGCACAGCGGATCCCTGAAAATGGCATTGCGATTGTGCGTATTTGGCAAGCCAATATTCAAAAGACCATTGTCGCCCATGTGCCGATCACCAATAAAGAAGTGCAAGAAACCGGAGACTTTGAACTCGATGGTGTGACATTCCCAGCAGCAGAAGTGGTGGTGGAGTTTATGGATCCGGCGGCGGGTGGTGGTGCAATGTTTCCATCAGGGAACTTGGTTGACACTTTGGAGGTGCCAAATATAGGCCGCTTTAGTGTGACGATGATCAATGCCGGGATCCCGACTTTATTCTTTAATGCTGAAGACTTAGGCTATGAAGGAACAGAGTTACAAGAAGCGATTAATAATGATGAGCAAGCGCTTCAACGCTTTGAGACCATTCGCGCCTATGGCGCAGTTAAAATGGGATTAATTAGTGATATTGAAGAGGCTGTAACTCGACAGCACACGCCAAAGATTGCATTTGTCAGTCATGCCAAAAGTTATACTTCATCAAGTGGCAAGCCGATTGGTAGTAATAATATTGATGTGTGTGTACGTGCATTATCAATGGGTAAATTACATCACGCCATGATGGGGACAGCGGCGGTCGCCATTGCCACAGCGGCGGCGATACCTGGCACTTTGGTGAATAGTGCAGCAGGAAGTATTGCACGAGACAGTGTGACGTTTGGTCATCCGTCGGGCACTTTAAAAGTAGGTGCCGTGGCCCGTGAGCTGAATGGCCAGTGGCAAGCAAAAAGTGCAGTAATGAGCCGTAGTGCTCGTGTATTGATGGAAGGCAATGTAAGAGTACCGCACAGCGATTAGTGTCTTTATCAATCAAAATAAAAAAAGCCCAACTGGGCTTTTTTATTTTAATAATTTCATTTTTAGGGTGAATATGCATGGAATCAATAATATCACTCGTACTTACTACTGCATTGCTTTTAGGCTCTCCAGGCCCTGCGCCGTTGGCATTAGCTGGGGTTGGTGCTAGTTTCGGCTTTAAGCGTGGTATGGTTTTTTTAAGCGGTATATTGTGTGGGTTGTTGGTGGTGATCATTGCAGTTGCCTGTGGGCTGGGTACTTTATTTATGGCTTATCCAACCGCCAGACTATTTTGTCAAACAGTCGGTATTGCGTATTTATGCTATGTGGCATACAAAATCGCGTCGGCACAAGGGGGGATTTCAGGGTTACATGGTGCAGCCCCGAGCTTTAAAGACGGGTTTATTTTAAATTTGATCAACCCTAAGGCATATGCCGCTTTTTTAGCGATTTTTGCTAATAATATACTGGTACTTGAAGACCCTTTCGTTAGCGTAATTGCAACGGGTGTCGTGTGTTTTGTTGTGGCTGTAATCGTGGATGGTCTGTGGATGGCTATTGGAGGAAGTCTGCGCCCATTTTTTTCTAAACCCGTACAGGCAAAGTGGTTACGGTGGACTTTTTCTGGCGCGTTATTAGCGAGTATCATCATAACCGCCATTCAGTAAGTATGCTGAATATGGAAAATGATGTGTTTGTGGCTTTTACTCCGAAATATGAGTGAGTAGCTGAGTTTCAACATTGAGATTAGGCACTCAAATCTTTGTTCGTTAAGTAAAGACTAATAAGCTGTTGCAAGGCTTGTGTGTCTATGGGCTTGGCTAGATGGGCATTCATGCCGATACTTAAGTATGTATTGATATCAGATTCCATAACATTAGCTGTGAGTGCAATGATTGGTAGTTGTTTGCTATTGAAATGGTGTCTGATTTCTTTTGTTGCAGCAATTCCATCCATGACCGGCATTTGAATATCCATGAGTACCAAATCAAACTGTTGTGATAATACTGCATCTATGGCTTGTTGACCATCCGCTACCATTTCAGGTGTTAACCCCATTTGTTCCAATAAACGTTTGCTAACGAGCTGATTAATCGGGTTATCTTCAACTAGCAAAACTTTGTAGCAATTCAGCTTTGCACGACTTGCCTCAGGATTATCAGAAGCCTGATGCTCGGGTTTATCATTATGGATCTGAGAGTTTGATTCGGTAATAAGTTTATTTAATCGGGATGGGTTCAGTTCACTGTGTAATAGCGGTAAGTGTAACTCAGAGAACCTTTTATCGAAAATATGTGTTCGGCTATCGGTTATTTGATATAAGCATGTTGTTACAGAGGGGGTTATTTCTATCGTTTCTTGGAGAAGTTTGGCTTGAATAAATGCAATGGCAGGATTGAGCCTGTTAAGCAGCTTTTTGAAGTGCGCAATGTCTTGCGCAAGATGCACATCATAACGCCAATACAAGAGTTGTTTTTGTAGGGACTTACCCGTTGGAGTATCGGGGTAAAGTAACACACAGCTTTTCTGTGAGTATGCTTCAGTGGGCATGGGATTTGGCAGTGTCACAGGTAAAGAAAATTGGAAAACAGTTCCGCTGCCATGCTTACTTTTTACTCTTATGTTGCCACCCATAAGAGTGGCGAGTTGTTTCGAAATAGCAAGGCCAAGGCCCGTGCCACCAAATTTTCGTGATGTTGACATTTGTGCTTGTGTAAAGCGTTTAAAAAGCGTACTTTTTTGTGCTTGAGTAATTCCGATCCCGGTATCAATCACTTTGAATAGAATATGCGCGTGCCGTTTTTTGGATATAGTGACTTTTACATCTAACTTCACAAAGCCTGTGTGGGTAAATTTAATGGCATTGTTTAATAAATTCAATAAAACCTGATTGATGCGTCCTTCATCACCATTAAAATGATCATAGCCATGATCATTGATTGTAAAAATCAAATCCAGCCCTTTATCTGTAGCTGACTTAAGTAATAGGTTTTTTAAGTGGTTGAGCACATTTGATAAGCGGAAATCACGAAGTTCAATATCAAGCTTATTTTCTTCTATTTTTGAATAATCTAAAATGTCATTGATGATCCGTAATAAGTTTTTAGTAGAGTAATCGAGCATACCTAAATGAGATTTAATTTTACTTACATCAGTTTCTTTTAAGCAGATTTCACTCAGCCCTAAAATACCGTTCATAGGTGTGCGAATTTCATGAGACATATTAGACAGGAATTGACTTTTTGCGATTGATGCTTGTTCTGCTTGGTGCGAACGATATCGTAGTAAGTTGTTTATTTTTCTAAAAATAACGCTGAGCAGTAAGATGAAAAGTAGTGCTACCACAAGAATAAAATAAATGATCTGTTTATTACGCTTCTCTAGGGTTTTGCTAATCCTAATTTTTTTTATTACGATAGCTTGAATGAGTGTTTGTTGTGTTAGCTTTAATATTGCATCATTAACCACATGCTGATTAGAAATTAAAAACAGTATATGTTTGTTGAGTTGTTGCCATTTCTGTTGATTAGGGTACGCACTGGCTAGTGTCTTTGTGTGTTTGTTTAAATACAGTTCAACTGATTGTTGGTTAGTAATTGATGGTTTATTATAAAATGAAAGAATTTTACCAAATAAAATATTGGACGCATTGTTTTTGTTCGTATTTTGTTGAGCCTGCGCGATGATTTTTCGAGATGTTTTTAAGACACTTACAATTTGTAAGTACTGGGATATGGTATGACTTAAGCCGTACCAGTTATTGGCAATTTCGGTGTCTATTATGGGAGATAACATGAGTTTATCGACGGTAAGCTGTCGAGTCGCTTGCTTGTCAAAATAGGTTACCGTGTCGTTATTAACGAGCAAAGTCTCTATAATTAGTTCATTAAGAGCGGGTTCGAGTTGGGCGTAAATATCACGCTCTGCATAGCTGTGCTTTTGCAAAGCAAGGTTATCAACTGTGGTAATAGAAACTGCTAAGATGAAAATCAGAATGATAATTTCGAGCGCATATTCACGGAGTATCATGGTCAACTCCTTTACTGCTAAAAGCGTGTAATAGTGAGACGATATCTTGTTGGGTTTGGGCTGATAGTTCAGTTCCCAGTTGTATTTTAGCCATAATAGTGACCGCTTCATCTAATGTTGCAACCGAGCCATTATGAAAATAGGGAGCGGTTAAAGCGACGTTGCGTAAACTTGGGACTTTAAAAACATGCTTATCATTGGGGTTCTTGGTTACGTTGTAACGGCCTAAATCTTTTTTTAATACACCATGTATTTCGTCAATACGGCCTAGCTTTTGATACATGTTACCACCAATATTCCTGCCTTGATGACAACTTATGCACCCCAATTCCTGAAAAGCACTCCAACCTCTCTTTTGTTGTGCCGTTAATGCATTCAAGTTACCTAAAATGAAGCGGTCGAATGCGGAGTTGGGTGTAATCAAGCTTGATTGATAAATGGTAATGGCTTTACTTATGTTGTGCTGCGTAATGTCGTTTTCATTAAGATCTTTAAAGGCTTGTTTAATCTTTGGCTCATTATTGAGTTTGCCGATTATTTGTTGCCAGTTGCTGTTCATTTCAACCGGGCTATGAATAGGCCCTGCAACTTGTTCAAATAGATCTGTGCTTCTGCCATCCCAAAATTGTCGAAAATTAAATACCGCGTTGAGTACCGTAGGAGAATTACGTTCACCAAGCGCATTGTTAACTCCAGTTGAAAGTGCGAAACCGTCGTCACCACCATAATCAACAAGGTGGCATGATGCGCAAGAAACAGTGTTGTCGTCAGATAATAACTTACTATTAAACAGCGATTTGCCTAACTGTACCCAGGCTTGATCAAAGTTCGCTTTCGCCGGTATTGGTTGAATAGGCCCGTTAACGGTGATAAATTCAAAGTGAGGTTTATTAGAGGTTGACGTTAATGTTGCCTTAGAATCATTTGCTAACTTTAACCACGCATACCCCGCGATAATCAATACAGTGACAATAGCCATATAAGCCATATGCTGTGCATAATTATTTTTCACTTTTCAGCAAACCCTTTGCCCATGATCTTCTGCTACTAAGTGTAGTCACCTTTTTATTTTAAAGGGGAATTAAAAGTAAGATTTAGCTATTTGCAACGAAATAGTTTAGGACGTTCACTACTTGAGCGCATTGAGTTAGAGTGCTTGTAAAATAGGCTTGATCCGAATCTGTTTTATATGGAAAAATCACGTATGTTTATTATTCAATCGTACTCATTTGTTGGTAAACTAGCGGTAAAAAATGTTGTACGTCATCACTTAGGTGCCATTTGAATTATTTAGCTCATCTTTATTTTGCCCAAGAAAATGCGCATTCTTGTTTTGGCAACTTGCTTGGCGATTTTTGTAAAGGCGTAAATATTGAATGCATTGAAAAACCAGTCAAATTAGGGTTAGATAATCATCGGTTGGTTGATGCATTCACTGACAACCATATTGCAGTGAAAGCGGCAAAGCAATGCTTTACACCAAAGAGGCGACGTTTTTCAGGGGTTGTTTTAGATGTACTGTTTGATCACTTTTTGATAAAACATTGGACATCATACAGTGATGTGTCGTTAAGTGAATTTAAACATTCTCGATATGCCTACTTGATTGAAGCAGCGCCTAATATGCCAAATCATATGTCTCACGTTATAACACGCATGGTGGCAGAAGATTGGTTTTCACGATATGAGCAACTCACCTCCTTAAGTGACGTGTTGGATAGCATTGCGCTGCGGATCCGATTTTCTAACCAGTTTGAAGGGAGTATTGAAGAAATTATTGAGAATTATGAGTATTTTAATGATGTTTTCCTGCATTTTTTCCCAGATTTACTTCGCTATGTCACAGAAAAGAGCATCGAAAGACCAACGCAGTATTAGGGGCTGTTGATCTTTTCTGTTCTATTTTTGTTCTCTTTGAGCATGCTTTTATCGCGGCGCTTAATATGTGGCCTAGTAATCTAAGCGAATATTAAGCAACAAAGAGAGAGGGGTGCTCAAAAGAACCAGTAGGCAGCGCTTGATAGGCTTTTCTACTATGTTATCGGCTGTCTCACATGGAATAACCATGCTACGCAGCCTCTGCCTTGTATAAAATCCAACTGCTGCAAAAACGAACCTGAAAGATCAACAGCCCCTAACGTCGCTGGTTTTAAATATGCTTTATTTTTGCCAAGTTAATTGCCATTCCCACTGCGTGGTGTATTTGCTGAATTCGGCATTGACTCACGCATACGTTTTTCTCTTTCCATTTCAGCGAGTGTTTGATCTCTAATCAGTTTGGCTTGACGATATCCAGCGAGAAATTCTTTTCGTAATTCTAAAGGGCAAATTGAGTCTGATGTCAGACCGCTTTCACCGATTTTAAATCCATTATCAAAGGTACAGTACTCAATGAGACCATCGCTATAGCCATCAACGAAAATAGGTTGTGCAAGAGCTGCTTGTTGTGAGTTACATATTTTTTTAACTTGGTCAAAGACCCTGATACTTTCGCCTTTCATGGCTGAAGAATAACCTAATTTCTTCCAGTTTTGGGTACCACATTGTTCTGCTGTGATAAAGGTTTCAGTGCTACTGCAGGCACTTAAGAATAAGGTTAATAAAATTATTGGGTATCGCATTTTTTCTTCCTTAGAGTTGGGTTTTGTTATTAGCTCTTACGAGGCTTTCAATGATTTCAATTTGGGCTTTGATCCCTGGTGTATCAGGATATTTTTGACTGACGTCTATGAGTAACAGATGAGCGGATTTAATGTCGTTGGTATTGATATATATTTGTGCTCTGCCGAGCATTGCAGCTAAGTTTGTGGATTCAAACGCTTGTGCTCTTAAATAAAGAGATTCAGCATCGACAAATTGTTTTATTGTCATTAAGAAATGAGCGTATTGAATGAGCGCTGAGGCATTGTTGTTATCAAAATCCAAAGCATCATTGAAATATTTTATGGCTTTATCAACCTGATTTTTTTGTGCATAAATAGCCGCTCGATATAATGATAATGCACTTTTGTCGACATCAGAAGTGTTGGTTTTGATAAGGTATCGACTAAGAATACGTTCGCTTTCAGAAAAGAGCTTAGCTCGGTTTAACCAATATAAATATTCTTTGATCACATCAATCGGCACGTCATTTTCTTTGATGTTTTTATCAATTAACGTAATTGCTCTTTGAAAACTCTGAGTACGAAGGTGCAGTTGGACGGTTGTTTGTAAATTCTGTTGCGATACATCACCTAATAGCAGGCTATATTCAAGAGAAGTTAGTGCACTATCAAAGTCTTTAGTCTCTAGTTCTATTGCCGCCTTTGTCAGCCAAAATGATTGTTGTTTCGGGTGTTTTTTGATCAGCTCATTAAGCAATGCAAGCGCACTCGGGAACATTTTTGATTCTAATAATGCGGTTAACATACCTTGTTGCCAATCAGGGTTTTTCGGCTCTAATGTAAGCGCTTTTTGATAAGCGTAAATAGCAGAGAAAGCCCCGTCAAGCTGCAAATTTAAATACCCTAATTGACCGTGGATCAAAGCACTTGAAGAGCCTAAAGATATGGCTGTTGAAAAATGTTTTTGTGCTTTATTTAGTTGCTGTGTAATGAGATACAATTGCCCTAAATCTTCATGCACACGGACAAATTGAGGTTTTCTCTTTAACACACTGAGATAAGTGGCTTCTGCTTTATCGTATACTTTAATGGTAAAGTATACTTGTGCTTTGAGTGTCAACAAGGCGGGGCTAAGCTCAATATCATAATATGTATCTAGTTTGTTTGAGACAGCTTGAAAATCTTTGTTTGCCAGCAAGGCTTTTAATTCTTCAGCAAGCTCGTATTCCTCAGGTGCAAGCGTGGATTCGCGTTCTGAATATACCTCATTAAATGCAGGTATGACGAAGCGCACAGGATCTAATTCCACGGTGAGTTGGGTTTTAGTTGCGAACACAGGTTCATGAAATAGAGAGAAAGTAAGCGCAAGTATTATCGTTATTATGTGTTTCATATGATTATCCGTAATTAAAGTTAATACCATAGAAATATACGGCTTGAACGGGCCGACCTTCTTTCTTTGGGATCTCAAAACGCGCGTGCCTTACCCACTCTCTAATTGTATCGACCATTTCGGGGTAAACAGCATCGACGATTTTTTTTATATAGGGTTTACCGGTTTGATCGATGATTAACTCTACTTTTGTTTCAATTCTTTTATTACCGTACTTTCGGATGGATTTTGGCGGTTTAATATATTGTTGACGGACGACAATAGGAACCCGGTCTAAATGTTCAACTTGGAGCATCGGAATACTGGACGAAAATGTATCGATGATTTTAAACTCTTTTAAGTCGAGCTCAGGTCGCTTTAAATCACTGACCTTAGGCATAGCCATGGTTGGTGTGTCGCTATATTGCATAGCTACATTGCCTGTGAGTCCAACAACGTTTAAAGCTGCGGTGCTACTGCTTGATTGCTGTGTTTCTAGTATTGGCGGCGGTGGCGGTGGCGGCGGCAATGTTGCAACATCGATTTTAGTATGAATTACGGTCTCTTTTGGGGCCGTTGCAACGCCTTTGATCAGTAACATGATAATAAATAATGTCGCGACACAGAGCAAAGCGCAGGCTCCGATGAACATACGTATTAAAGGCAGTTTATAGCGTTTCATGCTGATTTATTCCCCTGCAACGGTAGCGAGGTTAATATTATTGATACCAGCTAGTTTTGCTTGATCTATCACGCTGACAAGCAATTCAGTGGTAACCGTTTTATCAGCTTGAATTATAAGCGGGCGAGGATCTTTATCGTTGATGTGCCCAAGCGTTGACCTTATTCCTGCAACCCCTATATTTGTGCCACTGTACATCACCTGTCCATCAGAGGTGATAGCAAGAAGCAATACGGTCTTTTGTAAGTTCTGGCTAGAAACTGCGGTTGGTTTGTCGACCTCTACACCTGTCTCTTTAACAAACACAGTTGTAACAATGAAGAATATCAGGAGTATAAATACCACGTCGAGTAAAGGTGCAAGATCGATATCTTGGCTTTCTTGTTCAGTTGTTCGAGCGTCTAATGAAGATTTCATTTTAGCACCATGATTGACTTTTTATATTGAGATGAGAGGTATTGTTGTAACACTACAGCGGGAACGGCTAGTATTAGCCCTAATTGAGTGGTTAATAGTGCGTCTGATATGCCTCCAGACATAATTTCATTTTGGCTAAGACCATGATTAGCAGAAATATAATTAAACGTAGTGAGTAGCCCATTGATGGTACCCAATAATCCAAGTAAGGGAAGTGCTGCGATGAGTGTTGATATCGGTTTACTCCAATAACTCACTCTGGCCAACCACAGCGTGCTAGGGTGACGTACTAATAGTAGCTCAATCAATAAACAGTATGACACCACAGCAACACCAAGCAGCGCTAAAATGATAGGGTTAGTGAGTATGTCAATATAATTACTGCTCATTTTTAAGCTCATTAGAGTTAAACTCAACTTTACTTAATTTAGTTGCAATTGCTTCCAAGCGTATGTCAAAACTTTTAGACTTCTTATTCAGTAACGCACTGGCTATGAGTGCAGGAATAGCAACGATGAGACCTAATTCAGTAGTGATAAGTGCTTGTGAGATGCCTCCAGATACAACCGAGGCATCACCTGAACCAAACACATTCATCATCATGAAAGTGTGTATCATACCAGATACAGTGCCAAGTAATCCTAGCAGTGGCGCAACAGCTGCACACGTCGTAATAATACCTAAGTACTTCTCATTGCGATATTTTTGGTCTTTTAATTGCGCTATTAGTGAGTCATCGCGCTTTTGGGATATGGGCGTAGATTGTGCTATTTCAACGAGCGACTTTTGAATCGGTGCTAATGTGGTAACGTATGTTTGTAGCCTTGTTGAATCTTGTTGATGTATATAGGTTTCTATCTTATCAACCATTTCGTTTGCCAACTTGGGTAAACGTAAGAATTGTTGTGCTTTAAACAGTGCAGTCATCAATGCGAAAAAAGCAAATAAAAGTATAGGATATGCCCAAATACCCCCTTTTTGAATATAGGCTGATATTGAAAGCTGCTGTTGATTTAATTTATCTGCATTACCTAGTGTGGGGTCAAAGTGGAGTTCTGTCTGACCTTGAGCGCGTAACTGAGATAAACTGCTAAATAAAGTACCGTTATCATTCAGTGTATTTGTCGAAATGCGCAATAGCGCATTATCGTCATTTATGAACCCTGCACTACTTTCATTTACAGCAACAGAAATAGGGCCAAGGGCCAAGGTTTCGAACTGTTGTAACTGGCTACTATTGTCAATGATTTGCTTGGTTTTCCATGAAGGAGAAAGCTTTTTTTCTAGAAACGCTTTTACTTGTTCAAACTGTATTATGTTGTTGCTATCAGCAAGGGGGGACTGGGTTTGACTTGCAAAGCTTTGCACAAGTTGCTGCTGATAATTTTGTTGTGCTTGCCATGCTTGAACGCGTGACTTTAATGTTTCTAAGCTAAGTAGCTGTTCATCCTCTGCGCGTTGAATGTTCGCTGCTTTTTGACGTAGTGCTTTAATTTTACTTAATTTTTCTTGAATCTGTTTTGCTAGTATATGATGCTCATTATTAATATCTTGTTGTACTTTATGAAGTTGTGATTGTGCAGTATCGATACGTTTCAAAATCTCATCTGACAGAATGTCATTGGCAAAACAGTTGGCGCTGCTGAAAAGCATTAACATGGCAAGGTGCTTTATCATTATAAACTCCCCTGGTCGTTGTTAAGTAATGCCAGAGGCAATTGCACATATTTTGCTTGGGTTGGCGTACGAATAATCGTGGCAACTTGGGCTATTTGGTCCGCTGAAATGGGGGAGGTAAGTAATTCTTGGGCTTCATTATTGTGCCACCACCGCCAACCATTCTTATTACTTTGGCCATAACCATAAAATTGCTTATCAGCAGAAATGTACCAGCCATGACTAAGGCCTAAGTAAATTTGATCTACTAATATTTGCTGTGTTCCCCCACTTGTGGGGATATTTAATAGCCCTGTGTGCAATGCGACTCGATTGTTGAAATCATCAGCTTGTTTGAGGAGCTTAGTTATACTCTCTAAACGATTTGAGTTGTCTTTGTTAGCTTCTAAAGTGGGTAATTCAGCAGCCCATAGAGTCTGTACGGGGGCTGGTAGTGTTGGCTTTGTGCGATTGAGGTGCGAAATAATAGCCTGAATATTTATTGTTGATTTAGCTTGATGTTGCTCTAACTTGGTTTGTTCCTCAACAAGTTCAATACGCCGTTCGCTCACTTTGGTACTATTGTTTTTTGAAAATTCAATAAGCTTTTCAAGCGCTTCTTGCTCTTTGTTAAGTAAAGAAAGTTGTTGTTCCAAAGTGACTTTTCGTATTTTCCAGTTGCTTTGAATACTGCCAATTTGTTGCTCTAGGTTCAACCATTGCTGTAATACTTCTTGAGTATCACTTTTTTCGTAAGCGAAACTGTATGATGACATCGCTGTCATTAAGAGTGCAATCCTAAACATGGTGTTCCTTATTATTATTCTAAGCGCGGTTCGACACATAATCGTTTTAATAATCAGTATTATTAAATGGTGTTTTATAAGAAGTCAATAACCATTTTTAGTACCATAGTATAATGAATAAGCGACTTTTATCAGAACAATCACTTTATTACTTACCTTTTAAATGAAAGTGTGGCTAATATTAAATTATTTGGTTTTTTTAGACTCTAAGCTTTTTTCCCTACATAAACGCCAAACATATCTTTCAATAACATCCAGAGATTACACGTGTGTAAAAAGGGGTAATTAAGTTCTTCAGTATGGGTGGAAATCACTATTTATTACCGTCGATATGGATGGTTACCACTGAGTTACAGTGACCATCTGATTAGAGTTTTATTTCAATAATGTATAATGGAAAAGCGTAAATGGGAAAATAACCTTGTTGATTATTTGTATAAATTAAAGTTGAGTTTCGACTCTAATTTAATTTTTTCATTTGTTGATAGGTCGATAATAAAAAGCAGTTAGCTCTGATTTTAAGCGTGGTGCACTTCAGACTTGAATCTGCGGTGAAAATATCTGTATAGAGGTATTTCTATTGTGAAATCTCATCTATAGGTTTTATGAAATCCAATTGGATATTCCACTTCTATAATAAGTGAGGTACAAAACCTCACTTATTTGTGTATTAGAAACGTACTATTGTGGAAACGGCTTCTTCTGTTGCTGTTTGAATCGAGAGTTTTATTTCTCTGTTTTGCCAATCAATGTCTAGCATTCCATAGTTACTACCGGATTTATTGATTAAGTGATGGTCACTGGTTGTCATTTGATTGACATTTTGACTCACTGTACCGACTCGGCCTGTTGGAATAGTGTCGCCTGTTGTTGCGCAGAATCCCCAGTGCTGATTGGTGCCGTTACCATCGTTATCCAGTTGCGTATAACACCAGGGCTTTTCGCGACCTTCACTAGTACAGCCTCGATATGTTTTTCCTGCATGTTTCGCTGGAAACTGACATTGCTGCGTGTAATTATTATCGCCTTTAGCGTCGGCATAAATAGGAAGACGCAATGGATTTTCAATGTGATACGGCCAACTTTGTCCAAAACCTGATGCGGTGATTTCGTAGACTGTTGTCGCTTTACCATGTTCATGACTGGCTGGTATATTTTTTTGAAGTAATTCGCCCCAATGTTGGTCACCAGATAAAAAGATGACGGCTTTGGTTTTACCAGAATTTATTGATTTTTGCACCAAACGTAGTAGGCGCTCTCTTTGCGCAGGCATTTCAGCCCAAGATTCATAGCTTGTACCTGACATATTGGTTTCACCGAGGGATGAAATCGCATTATCAAATGTTGTGCCTTCTGCATATGCACAGTATTTAGATTTGGGTCTGCCTTGATACAAGGGAGGAAGCACTTGAATGCCACTGGCAATTAACTTTATTTGCGATGGTTTTGCTAATTCATTTTCCAACCATTGCCACTGCGCCATGCCTAAAATAGTGCTACTTGAGCCTTCACATTCACCGTAACTACTAAATGTTGGTGAACGGAAGTATCGGGCATCTAATGTGATAACGTGTGTTTGTTCTCCTGGTTGTCCCAACATTTTCGCTTCATAAATACCGGCTTGTGTTGTATGACGGGGATCGTCTGCTGGAACATCGAAATGACGTAAGTAAGCGGCTTGAGACTGCGCTCTTTTTGGGTAGTGCTTTCCTTCATTATTTAGGCCAAAATCATGGTCATCCCATGTGGCCATGGTTGGAATTTTCGCAGCTAAAAATTGTTGGTAATCTGAATTAAGTTTTTTATCATCATACTTCTGACGCATTTTACTCATATCAGTCGTATCCGCGTAAATATTATCTCCCAGCCATAAATACAGGTCGGGTTTGTGGCCTATTAGGCGAGCAAGGGCATCAGGCATATCGCCTTGTGTTTTGAAACACGAGCCCAAAGCAATACGATCTAACCGTTTACTTTGCTGTGGGTGGGTATGAGAGAGTAATTGTGCCGGTGGCGTGCGTTCACACTCTTCCCAGTTTCTTTCATCAGTGTAGCACCAAGGTGTTGTATGGTTGCGAGATGAACATCCATAAAACTGCTCTCCCATATAAGACGATGGTGATCTGCATGATGTTCCTGATATAGTAGTAAACTTGGGAATGGTCTCGACGCGGACATTCCCCCAACTAGCGCCATCGATAGGCTTTTTCAAGTAGCACCATTGGCTGCCGGTGTTATTTTTGTTTGTTGTGCCTTGATAGTCAGCGCCGAGATAATTAAAACTTGGCTTGCACTCGTTGTAATGAACTTCAGGTTCAGCGTGCACTGTTGTTGATAGCAGGCCAATAAACCAATAATTGATTATTTTCATATTAGAGTCTCAAACTTAAAGCGCATCATCATAAAGAGAATAGATGAAAGTTTTTTTTCAAATTTTTTTCAATATGAATATTTTGAAGAATTTAGAGTTACTATAAAATTAGCTAAAGAGAAGTATTGATTACTATATCTGTTCTATGTTGTTTTAAGGTGATTTACTGCGGTGCTTGAGGTGTATAAAAAAGCCCGACGATTAGTCTATATAATGGTAGGGCGCTGAGTGTTTCATCACATGGTCTTTGTATTTATATATGCGGAAATTTTCAATGGAGTTGTAAGTGTATGAGTATTATATTGACGCCTGCGATGCAAGCTTTGACTTTCGTTGAAAAATATAACTGGTGACGAGCAGTGTAATTAATCACAGCGGGTTTTATATTTGAATTAGGCCTGATGGTGATATCCATCAATAAGGGAAAGGTGTCACTAAGGGCCTGTATATGGCCAATTGTGTTCTCCAATCTTAGTGATAGTTTTGTTCGATTAGTGTCCTTGTAGTAGGTTGTGAGCGGTGCTTTCGAGAATTGCTTCAATGGTGCATGGTTGAAAATTTCATATACGGTAGTAATTTTACCTAGATTGCACGTATACCTTGTAACAAAGCAATATTTTTAAGAGCGGTTTTTAGGGGCTGTTGATCGTTGCTATTCTATTTTTGTTCTCTTTGAGCGCGCTTTTATCGCGGGGCTTAATATTTGGCCTAGTAATCTAAGCGAATATTAAGCAACAAAGAGAAAGGGGTGCTCAAAAGAACCGGTAGGCAGCGCTTGATTGGCTTTTCTACTATGTTATCGGCTGACTCACATGGAATAACCATGCTACGCAGCCTCTGCCTTATATAAAACCCAATCAAACTGCTGCAAAAATGAACCTGAAAGATCAACAGCCCCTAGTTAATTTATCTTTATTTCCGGTAACGTGTGACGCTGGCGAGCGTCACTAAATCGAAGTTATTAATTCTGACTATTTCTATTCCAATTAAAAGTATAATTTAATGCGTGACACCTATTATCTATAATGCAGTTGCTGCACCTTTTTCTGTTTTAGTAGGCTCATGTTATAGAGTTTTAAATGCCAGTATGGATAAGTTAGGTTATTGAAACTTAGCTAGGGGGATGTCGGAAGAGCGATATGAAGACGGTGCTTTTGACCTATGTATGGACTATAAGTTATAAGCTTAGGAAATGATAAAGTGTACATTTTGACTTTATATTATTGATTTTTACACAAAGATAATTGTTGATGACAAAGTGCTTATTTATGCGGTCGTTTAACATTAAATAATGGGTTTAGAGTTGATTTAATAGTTATTTTTCATTAATTAACTCATGGTTATTAGTTGTTTAGTTTAGTATCATTTTCTGAGAAAGTATGTAATAAATAATTCCCCAAAGCAGTGATGTAAGCTGTCAAATGGGAAATATTTAAAATTTAAAAAAGGATATTTATATGAATAAATTATTATCTGCACTTGTAATTGCATCAGGTTTTTTATCAGGCGTTTCGGTTGCGGCAGACATTGAGCAGGGCGTAATGAAAGACGAGAATAATTACTATGGACTTGAGAAGGCACAATCAAATATCGCGTTGAATGCACCATTTTCAAAGCAATATGAAGATATGTCAGCTGAGTCTGAGATCACACCGTTTGGGCCTGCAAGAGGTATTTCTTATTTTGAGATAGGTTTGGTACGTTCAGCAAATGGTGGCGATCAAACTATTACCAAAAGTGCCTTTTCGACAGGAACAGATCATGGTGGAAGTTATTTATATGTATACGCATGGCAGGTAGGTTACGGTAACCCTAACAACGCAACGATGAATGGCCAATCAAAACCTGCAGCATTGAGTGAAGCACGGTGTGGTAGCGATTTACACCGTTGTAGAGCGGGAGAGACAGTGACTGGTTGGTTATATGGCTGGGATTTTTCAGGTCAACAAAATGGACAGGTTAAAATATCGTCAAATTCAGTCGCGTCACCTTTTGGTAACTGGAGTGATTCGCTTTACATTAATTAATGATGTAGAAGCTAAAGCATAATGTGATGTGCGCATTATGCTTGTTAGCTTATTGATTTTTGCTCTGTACTAAGCGTTCTAGTACTGCTATTGAGTCTAAATATATTTGCTTTGACTGCTCGGTATGGCCGCCCATTGCCGTAGATATTTTAAATGTTTCTCGCATATCATTAAGTAAGTCATGCTTTTGGTTAGGGTCTTCGTTCATAGATGTTGGCGCGCCTATAGCCATCATTTGACCTGTGCCAATAAAGCCCCCGTCATATAGGTCTTTAGAGAGTGAGCGCATATCTTTAGCTGTAATACTGTGCACATCATACTTATTGGCAATTTCTTGCCACTTTCCTTGTGCTTGCCTACCAGCATCACTAATTGAAACTTGATCCGATTTACCAGCCGATGTTGTTGTTTGACTACTTGCTGCAATTGGCTTCTGAGACTGTGTTGTATATGAGTGGTTTACATAACTAGTTTGATTGACAATCATTGGTAACTCCTTCCGTGCTAGTGTTTTCAAGACATTATCAAGTGATAATACAAGCAATTTAGGTGCCATCATTACATAATTTTAACAAGTGGGCATATATTGAAGCATTGAGTGCTGTTTGATGAGTATGCCAGATAAGATATCTTGATATCGCAACTTTAGAGGGGAGTTATTATTAAGCTTTGAGTCTGTTGGGGTTTGTTGATGAGGAGGGAAAAAGTACCGACAGCTTTGCTATCGATACTTGTCCATGTGAACACTTAAATTAGTCGAACACTATCTGCGTAGTTCGAGCTAATTTAACTAGACTGGATCTGAGTCGTCAACAAGTTCATTGATACATGTTTTTACTGCCATTCGCGTGGCTTTCTTTCCTTCAAAATAGACTGTAAACTCATCTAAAGTGACATCGCTACTAGTGTCAGAGTCCATTGCAGTGAAAGTATCTGTTCTATGTGTTGTCATTGCTGATGTGATTTCTGATAAGCTTAGACCACCGTTTACATCAGTATCTAATGCTGAAAATTTGTCTTCAGGTGATGCGAATTTATCGACATCAGGTACCGTTATGCTGTTGTCTCCACTGGCATCTTTAGCGTCTTGAACACATTGTACAATAGCAGCAGCATAAGTTGATAAATCTGTTTGGTTGCGCTTTTTAGCCAAAAATTCGCTTAACTCAATTTCAGAGTTCGTATCGGTATCTGCTTTATCGAGCTTTTTCTGTGCGCGACTATCAATGTTTGCAAGTAGCTCATCCAAAGTAATGGTGGTACTTTCGTCTACATCGATGCGTGCAAACATGATTTCAGGGGTTTTCTTTTTACTTTTACCACCTTTACGTGCGTCTACAGGGTTACTGAGCGTAAGCGCGGTTAATGCAGTGCCGATTAATGCGATATTGATGATTGAAAGTTTCATAGTCATTCTCTTTTTAGTAGATTCAAAGGTTACAACGGTTAAGTCAGTGAATGGTTGACAAAGTTACCGTAAAAAAACTGTTTATTTTTAACTGTATGAAATAAAGGCAATTTTATTTTTCGGAACGCATCTACCAATTGTCTCGTGTTGGTTAAATCTAAAATGAAGGGTAAATGTGCAAAAAATGTGACTCAGTTTGTCAACCATCAAATTTCTGATACGTTTAATAGAATGAGGATCAGTAATGTGTAGGTGGTAATATTCATAAAGCAACAGAGTTAGCGGTGGCTAAAGGAAATAATGGTGATTGCAAATATGGGTGAAACACCTGGCCAAATGTCGTTAAATAGCTTTCTAATGGTGGTTGAGAAAAAAGCGTATAATATGGCGCTTATCTCTTTGGCAAATCATGCTGAAGCGCTAGATATTGTGCAAGATGCGATGTTAAAGTTTACTACTAATTATCACTGTAAACCACAAGAGCAGTGGAAACCGCTGTTTTACCGCATAGTACAAAATTTAATTATGGATTGGCATAGGAAGCAAAAGGTGCGTCGAATTATGACTTTTTGGCGTGAAGAAGACGGGACGCCGGAACCTTGGCTGGCTTCACTTGCCGATTGCCCTGAGCAAAGTGCGCAACAGAAACAACAGAGTGAATATGTGCTGGCAATGTTAAATGAGTTACCAGTGAAGCAGCAGCAGTGCTTTTTATTGCGCGCTTGGGAAGGGTTATCGGTTAAAGAGACGGCTCAGATAATGAAGTGTTCGCAAGGAACAATTAAGACCCACTTCTCTAGAGCGAGTGCAAAACTGAAAGTAGGTATTGAGGTAGGAAATGAGTGATAGACCATTAGCACAGCATGAACAACAGATATGCAATGTGTTGGATCAGAGACTAAATGATACTGATGGCTTGACAGCATCTCAACTCGCAAATATGCGACTAAAAGCCATTGAAGCAAGCGCGAATGTAAAGCACCAGCCAATGAAGGTTCAATTAAAGTATGCTTCGGCATTTGCGATTGTACTGATGATTGGAGGGGGATTTTTATCTAATTTGTCAATAGAGTCGCCGATGGGAGTCACGAGTATCCCAACAGCAATGTTACACGCAAATGATATGCTGCCATCGGAGGATATTGCCATGTTAGAAGATATCGAATTTGTGCAATGGTTAGCAAATAGTGACTATGAGCTATAAAATAGCATGGGTGGTGATGTTAAGCGCTTCCAGCTTATTGAGTGCGAATGAAACTAATGAGCACAAGGTAACTGCATTGAAAAAGCAAGATACTGGCGCCGTATCTAAAGGCGCTATTTCGGTAGAATTTTTACTATATTTATCTGATTTAACACTAGTTAATGGTGATATCGTTGGGCCTTTAGATATGACAAAAGTGCAGGAAGCCGATACGCTTGAAAATACAGAGAAACGCGTTGAAGCAGAGAGTAAACAGCCATTGAAAGTAAAGGAGGAAGTAAAATGAGAATCATTTTTTTGGTCTTTTTAGCTGTTTGTTTTACCTGTATGAGTGTGGATGCACAGCAAAGCTGGGAGACTTTGAGTAAAGCGCACAAGCAAGTGTTGGTTAATGTTAAGGAGCAATGGGCTGAGCTGGATACTGGCAAACAGCAGCAGCTTATGAGAGGTGCAGACCGTTGGTTAAGCATGAATGAACAGCAACGCACAAGTAGTACTAAACAATTTGAACAGTGGCGAAGCTTGCCTAAAGAGCAACAACAAAAACTGCAGATTCAATATGATAAATTCAAAAAGTTGCCAGCCACGCAACAAAAAAAGCTGCGCGATGTGCATAAAAAGTTTAATAAGTTGCCAAAAGCACAGCAGCGTGCACTTCGAGATAAGTTTCGACAAACGAAGCAGAAAAAGCAAAGAGCAATACAGCGAAAACGTATAAGAAAAGGCGGGGGCTGACATGCCAACAGGGAATGAACCTAAAACTGATAGCCAAGGCCTATAGACAAATCATTGCCAGAGGTGTCACTTGAAAAATCTTGGCTGAATGACACATCTATTGTCCAAAACTCACCCAGCAGCAACATAGTGTAAAAACGTGCTTGTCCATAGCTATCAGTACTCAGGTGATCAGTAATGCCAATGTTTGGTCTTGAATTAGTTCGACGTGTATTGCCCTGACGTATAGGGTTGGTGTTTAGCGCAGTTATACTGTTGTCTTTTACTAGTTGGTGCCAACTGACCTGAACACCATAGATAAGTGCGTTATGTTGACCCAATGCAGCATAGCGAGACGCATCAAGCGCGATAGAGGCGAACGTTGTGTCAATTTCTTGAACGGTACGTGCGCTTCGAGTTTTGGGAAGGGTTAAATATTCATCACTTTCCCATTTATTACTTTGTATTGTTGTGGATACATTGTAATAAAAAGATCCCATTTCTGTACCCCAGCCAAGGGTACCTGTGTAACTATAAGCGCGGTTTTTTTGTTCTAAAGCGTTGACCTTGCGCGCCGTATTCTGTATGTGAATATTATCTTGCCAGTGATCGTAAAAAACAGACCCATACCAGGCATCATCGAAATAGTAAGTAAGGGCAAAGCCATATGTATCAACCTCAATATCTGCCTGGAGAGATTCAGTGATCTGGGTACCTTGTGTCCATAAACCGTAATTGAACGAGATGGTATGTTTTGCTGTGACGTCAAATGAGGCAAGTGCATTCACCCCAATAGGGTCAAAATCAACATGTTGTTGGCGAAATGGTATCGTGTGTTTTACTTGTGAAGCGCTAAGATAAATATCACTTGCAAGTCCTTGTTGTATATTGAATAAAAAAATGGTGACCGTGAGATAAATCCATACTTTAATTATTGGCATTTGCGTTCTGTATTTTCTTATTGAGTAATGAATATTAGCGGAGTTTGAAAAAATGCTGAAGTTTTTGTTATATATATCGCTTAATGTTCGCATGTTTGGCGTGTTAAATGCTAGTGTGTTGGCTATTAGTACAAGGAATGACGTATGTCTTAGCATTGTTTTGTGGTTATTCGCCGTAAAATCATTGTTTGATGTTGAGTCATACAACTTTTTACAGTTTTATGCGTGACCAGTCCCTGTTCTTTGTATAACTTTCAGTTTTTATATTTAATGAGCTTTTTATGTCTTCCAATAAAATTAATTTGTCACTGGTTCTGTCGGCTTCTGCGTTGGCTGTTGTTGTGTATGGTACGTTTTTTAAACAAGGAAGCTCGGAGGTTAGCGTTGTAAATGCAGCGTCCGATCATGAGAACACTCAGCAATGGGGGACACTGTCTGACAATGATGATGTTGATACGGAAATATTGGAATTACGTCGTTATATTTTAGATCTGGAAGAGCGCATAAATAATATTCAGTATAGTCAAAAAGAGACAGGCACTGTCGCAGCTGTATCAGGGAACTTTGCTGACGCGGTATTAGAAGTATTAGAAAATAAAGAGCAAAAAGAACGTGAAAAACTTCGTGAGCAAAACCCGATGTATGGGTTCTACGAAGATTTACCAGAAGATTATGAAATCAGAATTAAAACAGATCCGGAGTATGCGCGACAAGTTGGTAAGGATCTCAAACGACAGATCATCGATGAGAACTTACCGGTAATGGATAGACTTGCAGCTATGAGCCAGTTACAGATGACAATGTTTATGCTTAATAAGACGGAAATGCCAGAATATGATTATGAAGCTGTTGATGCTATTTTGAAAATTAGTAAAAACAGCAGTGATGATAAAGTTAAAATTCAAGCACTTGAGGTAGTCGCACATACACCTGTTGCTGATCCAAGGGTGTCGGATAGCTTTGTCACTATGTTAGAAAAAGAACAAAATGACTATATCAGAAGTATGGCAGCGGAAGGGCTTGTGGCTCAGTATTATAAAGCGCAAAGCAAGCAGCCTGAATACAGTAAGAAAGTTGCGGAAGATATTTTAGCACTTTATGACAATGCGCCTGATGCGAAATTGAAACAGTTGTTAGAAAGCATTATAGGCGATGAGAGAATGCTTGAAGAATTAAGAAATTCAGCTAACCCATAATGTTTGCCTAAGCTCTGTTGCACATCATAACATCATGTAATATTACATGATGTTATGCTCACATTACTTGATCAGGTAAGTACAAATAGCTTTCTTTGTTTAAGGTCCAAGCGAGATCTTTTGACGTTTTGGTTGAGCATGTTTTTTGCTTCAATACATCGCTTTGCTTAATACTATCAAAAGAAAAAAGTTGTATTGAAATGAGTGGCATGCCACCAATACATTCGCAAACAAACACCAAGTATGCTGATTTAAAGTCTTTTTTTTGCTCCGCTTTACTCATTCGTAGTGTTTCTTTTTCTATACTATGAATAATGGCGGGGGCGAAGGCGAGTTCTTGACCTGAGACATTAATGCCTAATAGTGTTTCAAATAATTTCGGGTGGTTATTTTGACGTAAATCTTGGTGGTTTATTGTCAACTCAATATTTGATGTTTGCACAAAGTAACCCGTTTTATTAATTAACGTTGATAATGCGTGATAATTAAATGCGGAGTATGGCTTTCCTGTTGCAGGATTCGGTGTTGTCGAAAGTGTTTTCATCATTGCCGAGAATAAACTGACTGCTTTAAAAAATTGCAACTGTACGGTACTCGGTAATGGTTTTCTTGGATCATGATGTGTGGAAAACAAAATATGGCCAGTTGCATTAAAGTAAGTATAACGGGGCAGTGTGGTGCAAAGCTGGGTATTGGCTGATGTTTCACGGCTTTTACGGCTAAATAGGCTAAACCATTTCAAAAATAATATGCTCCATCAATTGAAGGCTTAGCCATAAGTGGACTAAGCCTCAAAAAGTATACTTTAACCTCAGCTCTAGATAAGCGAATTTGCCCAATAAAGCTATTTTTCTCACTCTCGGCGTTGCTTTCATTTGTAATAGCCCGCTATTACTGCATAAAAGCGCCTTGATATTGAACTAAATATCCTCATTGGATTGTACGTAAGTTTGTTTGCAAAATATTTTCTATTCCAAAACCCTTATCCAAACCTGAGGTTACTTTATGAAGTTGCTATGTTAAATGTTTCAGCACTTTGAGCAACGACATTACCCGACTTATCAAGTACTTCTATAGTAGAAACCGTTGCTTGTGTACCTGACACGGTAAAGTTAATTGAATCAGTACCCCAATTAGCAGCAGTGATCACACCGTCACCGTCTGCAAATCTTAACTTCCCAGCTTCTACTGGTAAAAACTGACCTTGGATTTGGTAGGTTGTACCCGTAGAAAGTGCTGAACCAGATTCAATGATCGAGAATGTTTTAGCATCAACGATGTCATTTATTGTCGGTGTTTGTGTCAGCAAGCCACTTAACCAGTTGATTAACTCTAAGTAGTCAGGATCAGAGTTGATGGCATCTAAGTCCCCTGCATATGATTTAATGAACGATGGGGTAACAAACATATAAGTATCTTTATGTAGTGTCCACGTTGTTGAGATTGAAGACTCACTAAAACAAGGACCTAACTTAAGTTGCTGCTTATTTTGCTCGCAATCTGCATAGACGACAATGGCACTCACTATAGGCATACCTAGTAAGTATTCACACACAAAAACGATGTTACCTACTTTACTGCTTGAGTGGCTTTTAGAACCCGATATATTTAGGCCCTCTTTCCCAATTGAAGAGACCATGGCTGAGGCAAAGCTCATTTCGCCAGCGCCAGTTGCTAAACCTAATAGTGATTCGATAAGCTCCTTACTAAAATCAGCACCGAAACTTTTTGTTTCGTATTTTACATCCTCTTCAGTAACATGAACAAAGAGCCCTGAGCCACTAATGATATTTTGTAGGGCTTCGTAGTTATATAGAGAATATGGCTTTTTAGTTGCTGGGTTTTTTGTGGTTGTTATTGCGCGTGACATGCCTGCAAAAAATACAGATACTTCGGCAAACACCTTTTGAACGGACTCAGATAAAGGGGTGCTAGCGTCTATGGTACTAGACATCATGATATTCCCAGTTTCGTTGAAAACATAATATTTCTTTGCTTCAACATTGTTAGGGTTTTTGACTGCTTGCTTTAGAGGGACTGTTTGAGTGTTTGTTGCCATGATACTTCCTTATTATTAAAGTCTACGGATATATAGTTGAACATGAGACAAAATACCACCTAGTTGCATTGGCACATGCCATGCAATTTCGGCTCATTAATTGTTGTTACACAATCATGATTATCTAAGACGACGGTAATCGCTTTGAGCGGGCAAGTACTTGCTCAAAGTTCAATGATGACCAATTAACAACGAGTGTAGTAATAATAAGCAAATAATGTAATTACAGTGCATTACAAATAAATAGTAGGGAAAGGATAAGAGGGCGTTTTCTGCAGAGCAGCTGTTGTTACTCTGGAGATTCTGATTCATTGACTACTTCGTGTTGCGCTTCTCTTTCAGCTTTCGAAATATAACGCGGTTTATTGCTTTTATGTAGTTTTGCATTGGCGCGCTTGTCTTTTTTCTTTAGTTTTTCGTATATCTTTTTTTTACGGTTCATTGGTGGCTCCTCAATAACAGCCCGCCATTGTATTGCGAATGCATTCACAATGGAAATAATACGATAAAAATTCTCACTGTTAGTTCCTTTTTTATGTTTTTATGTTTTTATTTTGTGTTTTTTGTTATTTATTTTTTACTATAAGTTGCTGTAAATTCGAATAATTGCAAATATTAACATGACAGCGATGTCTTTTCCTGTTGCTGAATTGTGACCTCAGTGTTATGTTTAGTTCCCCTTTCGGGGCTTAATTCTAGGGGAAATAATGAATCATAAAAAAAATATCATTGCAGCAGCCGTGCTTTCTGCAACGTGTGCGGCAAACGCGAACACAGCACCAACACAAGAACTCATAAAAAAAGATCCGCTGACTTACCAACAGTGGCATCTACAAAATACAGGTCAAACTGGTTTTTCATTATCAGCAGGCCAAGTTGGTGAAGATTTAAATGTCGACTTTTCTGACCGCATGGGCATTAAAGGTCGAGGTATTACAGTCTCAGTGATTGATACTGGTGTTGAAATTTCTCACCCAGATCTCGTAAACAATGTTGTAGCCGGTTCTAAAAACTTAATTGATGGTACTGATTCACCAACCGATACCCATGGTCATGGTACTGCTGTTGCGGGTTTAATTGCAGCGGAAGAAGGTAATGGTCTGGGTGGACGAGGTGTTTCACCATATGCAAATTTAGTCGGATTTAACTTTTTAGATGAGCAGTCGATCCAATCTTGGATGATATCTCATGGACTAAATGAAGATTTCCGTGCATTAGATCGCTTTACAGATCCACGTGTATTTAACCAAAGCTACGGCAGCACACCGTCAGCACCGGTCAATGGCAAGTTAGAAAACAATCCGCGTTTTGCGTTAGAAGAGCAAGTAATGCAAGATATTACGTTGGATAGTCATTGGGGACGTGGTGCTGTTTATGTAAAATCAGCGGGTAACTCATTCAGAAGTTATTCGACCTACATTCAAGGTACCCGATTCTTAGTATTACCATATGAAAATAACCAGTTTTTCAATAACCAAGGGTTACCATTTCATGACGCCAATATTACTTTGGGTAATACGACCAATTGGAACCTTGTGGTGTCAGCATTAAATGCAGATGGTAAGTTATCGTCATATTCATCGGCCGGTGCGAATGTTTTCTTGTCAGCACCAGGTGGTGAATATGGTCAAGATAAGCCCGCGATGGTGACGGTGGATTTAACCGGTTGTGACAAAGGCGGTAACGTAGCTGGTGCACACAAAAATGTCCTACATGGTGGTTCAGAGCTTGATCCAAATTGTGACTATCGCGGTACTATGAACGGTACATCATCAGCAGCACCAAATACCTCTGGCGCGGTTGCAACGGTCATGTCGGCTAACCCTGCGCTAGATTCTCGTACGGTTCGCCATTTACTCGCTTCTACAGCACGTAAAACTGACCCAACACATAATGGTGTGACCATTAATTTTGAATCGGCAACAGGCGAGCAAGTGAGCTATGATGCGATTCCTGCGTGGCAAACAAATGCGGCAGGGTATCACTTTCATAACTTCTATGGCTTAGGTGCAGTCAATGTCGATGATGCTGTTTATAAAGCGTTATTTACAGGTGTGTCTTTACCTAAGTTGCAAACACTTGATTGGCAGCGACAAGAAGCGAACGTGACTATTCCTGATGCAAGTTTGGCAGGCGCACAGAGCACAACCGTTGTTGAAGAAAATCTAACGGTTGAAGCGGTACAATTGAAACTGAACATTGACCACGAACGTTTACGCGATATTGCGATAGAGTTAACGTCACCATCGGGTACTCGCAGTGTGGTCCTAAGTGCTCGTACCGGTTTCTTAAATGGCACAGATGGCGGGTTTACAGACGCAATTATGCTAAGCCACCATTTTTACGGTGAGCAGTCGCAAGGTAATTGGACAATTAAAGTAATAGATACAGATAAAGGCACAAGTAACACGCTAATTTATAATCAAAACATTGGCTTATTTGGGACAAATAATGCAAATAACAGTGTAGATGGCGTATTAAAAGATTGGTCTTTAAGAATTTATGGTCACTAAGGGGTCGATGCATATGAAACAACTATTAGTAATTGCTGCTTTGACAGCATCTTCAGTGGCAATCGCAAACACTGAGGTGACAAATGACGAGCTTGCACAACACCAACTTCAAGATGTCAGTGTTTTATTGGCACAAGGCGGTCAATTTGGCACAGTTAATGGCAAGCAAAGTGTTGAAAAAGGTCAGGTTATCATTGGTGAAAATGGTCTGAGCGCATATGAGGCAACTGGTGAAGTCATTATCGAGTTGGCATCATTTGCTGATGCAGATAAAGTTGCAGCAGCACACGGGCTAACATTGAAGCAAGCCTACAAAACATTTTATGTTGTCACGTCATCAGAGTCTAACCTAACGGCAGTTGTGAATACATTACGTAAGCAAGGTACTGTTATATCAGCTGACTTAGGCTTAATTGACTTAGGTACTAAGGTTAATTAATTCATTAAAAAGGCTCAGAAGCTTGGCTTTTGAGCCTTCTTAATTGTACGCAACCACTCGTTTAATTGTGTTACCTTCTTCGCTTTTCTTCATTCGCGTTCGTTCTAACTTAAAAAGTATGTTATTAAAGCGTGTTCGCTGATCACAACGCAACCACAGTGATAACTTAACTGACGGAGTAATGTTACCTTGGTATCATGCACTTAGATAAGATGTGATGATATAAGCTGTGAGTGTTAACGCTAACTGGCAACTAAATAAAACTCAGGTTAGACCCGCGAAACAAAAATAACTGAGTACCTTAATACTCAGCCGATTAGATCAACATGTTTTAATTACTACCCCTGCTGTTTCTAACACCGTTTTTGCATCAGCCCGTTCAATGACTTTTAAAAGGGTTGTTTGAATCGTTTCATCTTTTCTTGCATCTGTTTTACTGGAAAATTTTTGCGCTTGTGGCTGCGCCCCTTCTTCTGCAATAAACTCGACAATGACTTCGTTTGCGCAGTCACTCGATGTGCCATAATAAGCGAGTGAGATTTGTGGGTAGCCTTGAAATCCATTTTTAACTCTTTTAGCGATACGTTTTGTTGATTTATCTAAATTCATAGCGGGTATCCGAAAGTGAGATTTGTGCTGATAATATCATGGCCCTAAAGTAACAGCACTCAGTAAAATAGAGTCATCATTTAACGTGAGTCATTTACGAATAGCAAGGAGAAGTCACTAGCTAACCTCAGGTTTAGATAAGGGTTTTGGCATAGGAAACATTTTGTAAACAAACTTACGGACAATCCAATGAGGATATTTAGTTCAATATCAAGGCGCTTTTATGCAGTAATAGCGGGCTATTACAAATGAAAGCAACGCCGAGAGTGAGAAAAATAGCTTTATTGGGTAAATTCGCTTATCCAGAGCTGAGGTTAGCTAAGCTAATGGGAAATAGAAAATACACTAGACACTTCAGGCATTTACTTTAGTAACATAGCAAGGCTAATCATTCTCAACGAGTATTTTGCTATTTTTCGAAGTTGTTGACATTTTTGGGTCCTTAACGACAAAATAGACTGCAAAGGCTGCACAAATAAAGCCTGCTATACCATAAATGTCGAATGTTTCACCAAATGCTAACCAAGCTTGTAATGCCGTAACTGGCGGGACCAAGTAAAACACTGATGCGACACTTTCAGACTCTCCCTGCTTAACCATATACAACAGCAGTAATATTGCCGCGACCGATAGCACCAAGACCAACCAAGCAAGTGTTGCTATAAATTCGATGGTCCACTGCACTTGCATTGTCTCAAATTGCACCGCCCATGGAATAAATAAGCAGCTTGCAGCAATGTATTGGACCAATGTGGCGCCAACCAAATCGACATTTTTACAAAATCGCTTTTGGTACAAAGTACCCAAAGTGATTCCGGTTAATGCTAATAGACTCATACCGATAGCAAATCGACTCTGTGCAGCATCTTGCCATTGAATGTTGCCTTGTAATACTAAAGTGATCCCGACAAAACCCAGTAATAATCCAGTCCATTGAACAACAGAAAAATGCTTATGTGACAGCACTAATAAAATGATAACGGTGAGTATAGGTTGAATACCGACTAAAAGTGCATTGAGTCCCGCAGGCATACCAAGTGAAATTGCTTGGAAAGAACCTCCTAAGTACATGCCATGGATCAGTAAGCCAACAACACAGCTGTGTAGGAATGCTCGTCCTTTAGGAATGTGCCTTTTTAATAGTGCGACTAAGGCAATGAAGAAGATAATATTGATGATCATGCGAATTGACAATAAGGTTGCTGGTTCTGCATAAGCGAGACCAAACCGGGCCCCAATAAAGCCAGAAGCCCACAGTACAACAAACAAAACGGGTATAAATTTAATGAGCATATGAAACAACTGGCTTAAATAATTAACTTATCGTAACTTTAAATGGGCACAGATAAAATAAATAGGCACAGTTTTGAATGATTTTCAGGGTACAGGTAGTAAATTGGGTAACCCTAATCGCGGTCGGTTTAAGTATCAAAAAGTGGTTGAGTATATTAAAAACGAAATTGGACAGGGAAGTTTATCGTATGGTGAAAAGCTCCCGTCAATTCGGGGGTTGAGCCAATTACTTTGTGTGAGTAAGAATTCCATAATAAAAGCATATGATATGCTGGAAGCATTGGATGTTATATATAGCGTACCGCGATCGGGTTATCGAGTTAAAGAGCTCATTATTGAAGAGGTAGCCAATTTACCGCAGCCAAAAGAAGTCGATTTACTGTCTGTTTCTAAAGAAGTGCTTAAGTACTCTAAGCTCCGTCATAGCATGCCTGCAGGGTCAGCACATCCAAGTAGTGAGTTGCCAGCGGTTCGACAACTTTACGCTGAGATTGGGCGCCATAGTCGTCGCCAAACACACACACCAAGTTATTATCAACTGCCACCAGGGGATGATAACTTACTGAAACAGCTTTATAAAATAACTCAACAACAGGGCATTAACGTTAAGCCGGCAGACATTGTAGTAACCAATGGGGCACAACAAGCTATCAGTTTGGCACTTCGTGCGATCACTGAACCTGGTGATATTGTTGCGATAGAGACCCCATGCTACTTTGGTTTGTTACTAATGCTAGAGTCACTCGGCTTGAAAATCTTGGAGATCCCATGTGATACACACAACGGAATGGATGTCAGCGCTTTAGAGCGTGCGCTTAAGCAATGGCCTGTCAAGGCCGTGTTAGTAACCCCCAATTTTAGTAACCCGACAGGGTCATTAATGCCGCTTGCACAAAGAAAGCTGCTGCTAAGTGTATGTGGCAATACGCCGATCATTGAAGATGATGTGTTTGGTGAATTGACTTTCTCAGGTTCCTTGCCGAGTTTAAAAATGCTTGATAAGCATAATACGGTGATTTATGTAAGCTCCCTTTCGAAAACACTCGATTCTCGATTGCGCGTAGGGTGGGTCATATCTGCACAATATCAGACTAGCATTAGTAAGCGCTTGATCAGCGAGAGTATGGGAGGCCATAATTTAATTCAGTCCGCAGTGGCTGATTTTTTAGCCAGTGGTAAATACAAACAGCATCTCAAATGTGCAAGAAAACAATATCAAGAAAATTTACACGTATTTTGTACACTCTTAAGACAAGCGTTGGATCATCACCCACTATTGAAGGGTTGCTATCAATTAACGCATCCGCAGGGGTCATTTTTGTGTTGGTTAACATTACCAGTACGAGTGTGTGCTTATCGTGTATATGAAGATGCTTTGCAACACGGCATAAGCATATTACCGGGTCGTTTATTTGCAACAAATCATCAGTTTGAGCATTGTATTCGCTTTAGTTTGGCCAACTTTCATGACACTATGCCATGGCGTAAAGCCATTACCGAATTAGCCGCAATTATTGTGAAACAGCTGAAATGAACGGCGATTAATCGCATTGCTGTGTATATTGGATACAATAAATGTTATTACAGCATCAATGTATTATAAATAACTCAAACAAGAACATAGAAACGTGCTAAAAATAACAATAATACTCGTATGTTCATCACTCCAAGGAATTCTACTATGATCAAACAAAGCCTACTTGCATTCGCGGTTATTACTGCACTAGCTGGATGCTCCAGTGAACGTAGTCAATCGCAAGCTAGTAATGTAGAAAGTTCGGCAAATCAAGTCGTCAGCAGAGTAAGCGTTGATAAAGTGGTTACGCAATACACCCGTAATTTTATACAACATCAACCAGCACTGGCGACCTCATTGAAATTGACTGATGATCTATATGGTTCATACGCCGACCGATTACCAGATTATTCAGTGGCGGGTATGCAAGCATTACAAATTGATATGAATAAGGCAGCAGAGCAGCTAAAGCAACTTCAGAGTAAAAACTTATCAGATAATGACAGGCTGCATGTCAGTGTTAACGAAGTTATTGCGCGTTATTATGCAGGGGATGCAAAGTTCAGTGGCGGTTACATCGATACATGGGGTGGGCACTTACCTTTTATAATTAATCAGTTAGCAGGCCCTTTGGTTGATATACCCAACATTTTGAAAGACCAGCATGGTGTAGCAACAGCGTCAGATGCAGCAGATTATATTAAGCGCTTATCGGCGTTTGCAATATTGACAGAACAAGTGAGAGAAAAAGTACTTGCGGATGCAAAAAAGGGCATAGTGTTACCTAAACCTTTATTTGAAAACACCTTTGGCTATTTGAATAATTTTACAGCTCCGAACGCGTCTGACCATCCATTAGTGAGTTCATTCGCGACAAAACTTGCAGCTGTTGACTCGATTGATAAACCTGCGCAGCAGGCTTTATTGGCAAAAGCGCAGCACATTGTTGAGCAAGAAATTTACCCGGCATTTAACAAAGTGGTTAAAACAATGCAGGTACTTGAACTAAAAGCGCCTACAGAGGTTGGTATTTGGGCACAGCCCAATGGTGCGGCTTTTTATCAGCATGAAATTACCTACCTTGCTGATTCGGATATGACTGCAGAGCAAATTCACGACATCGGCTTGCAAGAAGTTGCACGCATTACGCAGCGTATGGATGAAATACTTAAAGAAAATGGTTATAGCAAAGGCTCAGTGAGTGAGCGTATGCAACAGTTAAATGATGAACCACGTTTTTTATATGATGACACAGATGAAGGGCGTGAAAAGTTATTGACTTTCTTACGTGGTGAAATTGAGACTATTAATGCCAAGGCACCAACGTTATTTTCAACTTTACCGCCACAAAAAGTAGAAGTAAGGCGTATCCCGAAAGCGGTAGAAGCGGGCGCTCCTGGTGGCTATTACAATGGCCCGTCACTTGATGGTAGTCGTCCTGGGGTATTTGCAATCAATCTAAAAGATATGAAAGCGGTTCCGAGCTTTGGCATGAAGACGTTAACTTACCATGAAGCTGTGCCGGGTCATCACTTTCAAATCGCTCTGAACATGCTGCAAACAGATATTGGTTTAATGCGACAAAATGCATCGTTTAATGGGTATATTGAAGGTTGGGCACTTTACTCTGAGTTAGTTGCCTATGAAATGGGCATGTATGAAAATGACCCTTTTGGTGACTTAGGGCGATTGCAAGCAGAAGCGTATAGAGCAGCGCGCCTAGTTGTTGATACAGGGTTACACTACAAAAAGTGGACTCGCCAGCAATCGATTGAATACTTTGCGCAAGCAACCGGCTCTGCTATGAGCGATGTAACAGCGGCCATTGATCGCTATATTGCTTGGCCAGGACAAGCGTTGGGTTACAAGTTAGGGATGTTAAAGTTTGTTGAGTTACGCAATAAAGCGAAAACGGCATTGGGTAGTCAATTTGACATCAAAGCGTTTCATGATTTAGTGCTATTAAAAGGCGCACGTCCGCTTGCAATTGTAGAAGCTGATGTCGACCAATGGATAAAAACGCTTGGTAATACTTAATACCCAGCGTGAATTTTATTAACGGGGGCTTTGCCCCCATTTTTATTTAAGGAAACCCAGTGAAACGACTTTCTTTATTTGCGTTATCAATGATTGCGTGCAACGTACAAGCAAATTTACAAGATGCTAGCAAAAGGGTCGCTGACTACGCGGTGGATACTTATCAGCAAACGCAAATACACACACTTGCGAACATGGTGTCATTTAAAACAGTCAATAAACAAGGCATTAAAGCGCCTGAAAATCCACAGTTTATTGGCTTTAAACAATTATTGAAAATGAAAGCTGCAGAACTTGGTTTAGATTATCAAGATCTGGGTTATACCGTATTAATTGGACTGGGGCAGCAGCGTGAGAAGGTGACCATTGTAACACATGGTGATGTGCAGCCAGCAGATGCAAAAAAATGGCAGAAAAGCCCTTATTTACTTGATATGACGTCACAGCCAGGCAAATTAATTGCCAGGGGCGCCGAAGACGATAAAGGCCCTATTGCGACAGCGCTGTACGCAATGAAAGCAATAAAAGACAAAGGCATTGCGCTAGAAAACCGTTTGGAACTGATGATTTATTTGGCTGAAGAGTCGGATTGGGCACCGCTTAAAGCGTTTATGAAAACTTACCAACAGCCTAAATACGCTATAACAATCGACGCAAGCTACCCTGTTGTGGTTGCGGAAAAAGGCTGGAGTTTAGTGACTCCGACATTTAATGCTACATCCGCGCAGACAGGTATTTATGTATCACAATTAACGGGGGGCGCTTTTAAAAGTCAAATCCCAGAGGATGCGAGTGTTGTTTTGCATAATGCAAGCGAGGGGGTGATCACACAGTTAAAAGCAAAGGCAATGCAGCTAAGCGCAGCTAAATTTGCGTTTAATGTGGTCGCAGATGGGATAAAAATTTCGAGTAAGGGGGTATCAGCCCACTCCTCAGAACCAGCTGCTGGTGTAAATGCGATAGCTTACTTAGCAGCGTTACTCTCAGAGGTTGAACTTGAAAAGAATAGCGATGGTCAAGCACTCACCTTTGTAGGACAACTCATCGGCTTAGATTTACATGGTAAGCAATTTGGTAATATAGCTTATGAGCATGACTTTATGGGGCCTATGACAGTGTCGCCCACACTCATTGAGCGCAGTGGTAATATTGTGGAAGTGGCTATTAATTTACGCAGACCTGTTGGCAAAGAGAAAGCAATATTGGCGCATCAAATTAGTACCGCGGTGACAAAATGGCAGCAACAACACGGTGTGACACTTGCGAATATTACGGTTGATATAGGCGAACCGATGTTGCTTGATAATGCCCCTCATGCACAAAAGTTACTCGATATATTTAAATATTATACCCAAGATGAAGATGCAGGGTTTGTATCAATTGGGGGGGGAACTAACGCCAAGCTGTTTGATAATGCGGTGAGCTTTGGTCCATCCATGCCCGGTAAAAAATATACTGGTCATTCTGAGCATGAATATTTAACGGTGGAACAAATTAAGTTAAATCTACGTATGTATACAGCAATGATGATGGAGCTGGGGAATATGTAACTGACTGTTATCGCCAGTTAGCCTGAGCGCGCTAACATCTGTAAAGTCAGCATGTTCTGTTAAAGTATGCTGACTTTTTTGTATCTGGTAAATAGATGATATATAAACTGTAATCGACTGTAATACCCAAAAAACGATTTACTTGCTAAAACCATAGTCAAGCATAGGGGCACTATGCATTAACCATAGCAGGAGCAAATTATGTCGGATTCAGCAAGTAATGAGCAAAAACCGTCTCAGCGGGTGTTAAAAGCGGTAATGGGTCAAGAGGAAGCACTTGGCCCATTTTCTAATTTACCGGGAGTGTGGAAAAATACGGGGCAATTTAGTGGTCATGGTTGGAATATGATAGCGCTACCGTTTCCTACTGGTGAACTTGATTATCGGCTTCTAAATAATCAGTATAATGAAACACTTACCTTCCAATTGGTGGATAAAAACGTCCCGAACAGAGGTATGAATGGTGACCAAGAAGTAGAAACTATCGATTATGTGCAGCAAATAGAACAAATTGCAGCAGCTGATTTTCCTGATTCAGGGCTTGCTGGTGGATCTGGGCTTGCTATTCATCATGAACCGGGGCTGTGGCTGTATATGAAAAACCATACCACGGATGATCTCAATATCGCTCGATTATCAAGTATTCCCCATGGTGATTCGTTGATGGCGTTAGGCCAAAGTGCACAAAGTAAGACTGGGTTTGAAATCCCCAAGATTAGTGGTTTACCGATAGGAGTTAATGATAATTTAGAAGAAAATCCATATTTGATACCTTACTTACATTTTCATAAACATTTATTTGAAAATGTGTTCGACCCGACGCAGCCTAATGATTTGCTAAATAAAGCAATTTTGCCTTTTTTCCAACAAGGTAAAGTGGCTAATGTCACACAGTTGAAAGTAGACTCTAGGCTCGCCAGCGGTGGGGTCAATAATATTCCATTTGTGGTACGCCAAGCCAATGCCGATCAAGTTGAAGCAACACTTTGGATATATGAACTGACAGAAAAGCACCCAAATGGTGAGCCTAAAATGTTACTGCAATATTCACAAATTGTTATGCTTGATTTCTTTGAGAGACGGGATGGTCAAGGCTTAATCAAATGGCCACATGTGAGCATTAATACGCTTGAAAAACAGCCAACAAGTTAACTTGCTGAATACAGAGTGCCTCAGTATGGTTGTGGAACACGATTAAGTGAGTCATAGCTTTGTTTTTTGGTACTCATATTGAACATGGTTTTCAAACACCGAATTCTGTAGTTTTTATATAGCAAGGTGTCGCTATGAATTTCCTGATAGGCTTATACTTTTTTTGCATCTTTTACCTCTGCCGAGAGGTCTGGATGCAGGTGACTTAAAACGTTAAACTAATTGAGTGTGAATACTTTTATTTAAGGCCGGAGATGACCAACAAGATATAACCGAGTAACCATGGCTTTGTTGATGATGTGTCAATTTTGATTGCGCAAGCAAAACAACGCACAGCAATTGCAGTAAATAATGAACTGACGCTACTGTATTGGCATGTTGGTCAGCGGATCAGCCAAGAGGTGCTTGCAGGAGAGCGGGCAGATTATGGCAAACAGGTTGTATCTACTTTATCTAAGTCGCTAACAGCACAATTTGGTAGAGGTTGGGGTCAACGTAACTTAATGCAAATGGTTAAATTTTATGATGTTTTTAGAGAGTTATCAATTGTGCAGACAGTGTCTGCACAATTGAGTTGGAGCCATTTTGTTATTTTAAGTAACCTCAGATTTGGATAAGGGTTTTGGAATAGGAAATATTTTGTAAACAAACTTACGTACAACCCAATGATGATATTTTGTTCAATATCAAGGCGCTTTTATGCAGTAATAGCGGGCTATTACAAATGAAAGCAACGCCGAGAGTGAGAAAAATAGCTTTATTGGGCAAATTCACTTATCCAGAGCTGAGGTTAAGTAGCATTCATGACCCGATAAAGCGTGATTTCTATACTACGATGGCAATTCAAGAACGTTGGTCAACACGGACACTTGACGAACGAATTGGCGCTGTTATGTTTGAACGCACAGCCATAGCCAAAAAGCCAGATGATGCTATTGTGTCTGAGCTGTCAGAATTGCGTGCATCAGGGCAATTTAATCAAGAATTGGTGCTGAAAGACCCTTATATATTAGACTTTTTAGAGTTGAATGATCGTTACTTAGAAAAAGATCTTGAAGATGCTATTTTACGTGACATTGAGCAATTTTTATTAGAACTTGGATCTGGTTTTACCTTCATCGCCAGACAAAAGCGTATTCAGATAGACAATGATGATTTTTATATTGATTTATTGTTTTATAACCGCAAGTTAAAGCGCTTAGTAGCCATCGATTTGAAGCTTGAGAAGTTTAAGCACAGCCATAAGAGCCAAATGGAACTGTACTTGAGTTGGCTCAATAAATATGAAGTAGAAGAAGATGAAAATCCACCTTTAGGGATCATTCTGTGCACCAGTAAAAAACAAGAGCAAATCGAATTGTTAGGCATGGAGCAAGGCGATATTCATGTTGCTGAGTACCTGACTAATTTAGTCTCTATGGAGCCGCTGGAACAGCGCCTCCATCATTCTATAGCCAAAGCAAAACAGCGCTTAGGTTTACACCATAAAGATACATAGAAAACGCTAAGCCAGTTGCCTTTAAGAGCGCTATCAGCTTGTTCAAGATCGGGTAAACATACTACGGTGGGTTTTTTATCAAGCGGAGTGGGTATTTGCGCAAGCATGGATCCCAAACACCTCATTCCTCAGTTTTGGGATGACGGCAGGGGGAAGTTTTGAGCTGAATTTAGTAAAAATGCTTAGTAATCGAAGTGCTGTTACACATTCCGTCGTCCTGAAAAGTGAGGTACGAACTTGTTCAGGAACCACATAACTTAACACCGTTTTTTATATAGGTAGAAGTGGGCATTTGGCTAAGTATGGCTCCTAAATATCGAACACCTAAGTGTTACCATTAAACGCACATTGTTTGCGCATCGTCATGAAATTACATACTATGTTACCGTTTTGTTATAAGGAGAGCCAAGCAGTTGCTGGGCGTAAGGACAATGTCAGTACCTAATTATCAAGCATTTATGCAACCATTATTGCATGTTTTAAATGCGCAGTACCCTCACCCTGTGAAGCTGGGTGAGATTGAAAATAAAGTATATACTCAGCTTAACCTCACAGCTGAGGAATTGAAACAGCGCATACCCAGCGGTAAACAAACCTATTCAAATCATCGCTTAAATTGGGCAAAAACCTATTTAGTACAAGCGGGGCTTATCACACAGCCGAAGCGTGCCTATTGTGTTATCAGTGATGCTGGTAAAGCCGCTTTGAGCTGTGGTGAGCAAATAAATAATGCATATTTAAAGCAATTTTCGTCGTTTAACGATTTTGTTCAGCGTTCAAAAAAAGCCAATGTCACATCCTGTGAAAGCGAGACGCAAAAGCCGGTGGAGAATGATGAGCAAACTCCACAAGAGGTCATTGAATCAGCTGTTGAAACAATGAATACTTCATTACGTGATGAGTTACTTAATTCAATATTGGCAGCCAGCCCGCTATTTTTTGAAAACCTCGTGGTCGATTTAATGCTGGCTATGGGTTATGGCGGCTCCCGTCAAGATGCAGGGCAAGCCACCCAATATACGCAAGACGGCGGCATTGACGGTATTATCAAAGAAGATAAACTCGGCCTTGAAATGATTTACTTACAAGCTAAGCGATACACGGATAAAACGGTTGGCCGGCCAGATATTCAAGCCTTTGCGGGGGCACTAGATATGCATCGTGCAAAAAAAGGCGTATTTATCACCACCAGTGGTTTTAGTAAAGAAGCCAAAGCATACGTAAACATGATTGAAAAACGCATTGTGCTAGTCGATGGCGAGCAGCTTAGCGCACTGATGCTCAGCCACAATTTAGGGGTGAGTACCAAGTATCGATTTGAAGTTAAAGCACTTGATAGTGATTACTTTTTAGAGTCATAAATATAATGCTCACGTTTTAAAGTCACCATGGAATGAATAAAAACAATAAAATAGGAGGTAAATATGACTCAAGCAGAATATCTCGGTAGAGTAAAAGAAGGGAGTAATGATGATCCGGTAATTAGCGAAATTAATTGGTTAATATGCGAGATCTACCTCCCCGCATATAATAAAATGAATAAACTGAGTAAATTGACCCGAAGCCTATCGGTGTTATTTGTTATTTGGGCTTTGACCTTGTTAAGTTACTTTTCTGCATCCGAACTGTTTAAAGGTTTAGCGATATTCTCGCAAACTGTATTGTGGGATGGCTATGACTTTAATTGGATGATATTGAGTAGCGTCCCCTCTATATTATTAGCTATCGCAGTAAGCTTCAGAAATTTCCCCTTTAATAGCAAAACTAAAAAAGATAAATGGCAGAAAACACAATCTTGTATGTTATGCCTATTTAACGTGCCATTTTTTGTGATCTTATTGTTTGGGTTCAGTAAGGAGACAGTGGCTGTCGCCGGGTTATTATGCTTTGCTGGCTTCTTTATCACTTATATGTGCAATAGGCTGTTTGGTTATACCTCAAGCTCAATTCGCAACCAAACGCTTGTTCATCACTTGGAGCGCTTAAAGCGTGAGTATGAAATTGCGTGTAGTCAGGGTAATAAGACTGATTTACCTTATATACAAGAGCAAACGTTTGCACATTTATTTGAAATGATTGAGCAAGGCACCAACCGAAGAGACAAAGAAGTGATGGGCGACCATTATAAAGTACATGATAGCGCGGTGAGTTGGATTAAGGGATTAAGGAAGTAACATGGCTACGAAATATTTATTAGATTTAATTAAAGAAGAATATCGTGACGACTTTATCTCTTTGGATACGCATGAAGATCAAGAATACAAAGAGTTTTGGCAATTTGAGGCACGAGATAAGTTGCTTGAAAAGTTGCAAAACTTTGTTTTAGATGCACAAGCTTATAAAAGTAGTCGGGTTAAAGATAAAAATAAAACTTGGCTCTCACACAATGCAATATTAGTGAATGGTACAAGAGGAACAGGTAAAACGGTTTTTTTAAGAAATTGCCAAGCTATGTGGCGGGTACATTGTCAGCAAAGCTTGAATTTTGCGACATCCAGTATTTATTTTCTGCCCGCAATAGATCCCACTATGCTGATTGACCAAGATAATTTTGCCAATGTGATCATAGCGCAAATTTACAGTGACGTAGAGTCGTGTCTCACTGGTGAAGCGAGCCATTCGCCAATACGTGAAATCGATGAAGCAACTAAAAGTGGCTTTTACAAGGCATTACAGAAACTGGCTGATTCATTAGGAAAAAAGGAAGAATTTGACGGCTGTACAGGTATAGATAAAATCTTGCAATATAAATCGGGGATCAGTGTTGAAAAGCATTTTCACAGTTATGTAGAAAGTGCTTTGCATATATTGGGTTGTAATGCTTTGGCGTTACCCATTGATGATGTTGATATGGCACTGGGTCGGGCTTATGAAGTGGTTGATGAAGTTAGACGTTTATTAGGCTGCCCATATATCATACCCATTGTGAGTGGTGATTACAGTCTTTATGAACAAATGGTGGGTATTCACTTTGATGAAAAAGCGTACAGGAAAGATACTCAAGATGGATTACAAGTAGAAAAAGGGAAAGAACTCGCTGGTGATTTAACCAAGGCCTATTTGACCAAAGTGTTTCCGAGCCAAATGCGGATCACGCTACTACCGATACACTATATTTACCCGACACTGCGCTTTAAAGCTACGCCAGATAGTAGTGCACCAGATAAAAGTATGCGAGATAAACAAAGTCAGTATTATGAGTATCGTGATTATGTTAAAAGTATTTACGCTGAATTTTACCCGCTTTGTTTAAACGAAGAAGTATTACATCACTGGCCCAAACCTGAATTTGCCCGTGAATTTACACAACTGGCGCGTGCTATTCCACCTAATGAGTTAGTGCTGGCAAAGACGGATAAATCGCTAAGCTATAAACTGTGGAAAAACTACATCAACTGGGCTGAGCAAAAACAAGAAGGCCTAGCGTATACCAATGCAAACTCTTATCTAACCTTTAAAAATGGCTCTGAAAATGACTTGTTTAATATATTGGATTTACCGAGTTTTAATCCAAAGAAGCAGATTAAACAAGATCATATTCAGTGGGCGGACAAGCGGTTCTTACGTTCTCAAATGCATGCATTGGGTATTGAAAGTAATCAAGAAGCAGCAGAGCTAAAAGGTGATAAGGGCGTTGATGGTTGGAAAAAAGATAATGTAGCGTTACTGAAGGCGGCATTTACCTATACCGATAGAGCACTTATGAGTATGCCGCCGCTGGAATTTTATCACCCCAAAAGTATGGTGTCTAAACAGCTGCAAATTTCTACTACAGCTGATGTAGTAGCGACTTTGCAGCCAACCAAAGGTGTCGATGGCTCAGTTGCTAAAAAAGAGCAAACAAGAGTTGCTAGCTGTAGTTTGGATGGACTCTTGGTGACCTTATATACCCAAGAAGATGCGTACTCAACGTTAGTAAATAACTATCGATTTGTTTGTTTAAGCAGAGCGTTTGAGGTTTTGGTGTATTCATTTTTAATGCCTGGCAGTGGGTTAAAAGTGGCAGATAATGTAAGAGGCATTTTAAATCGCAGGCCTTTTTATAGCATCTTTAATATGTCACCGACAAAAGCCCTTGAAGATGAAAGTATTGATGATCAAGGTGACAGAATTGAGGATAAAGATGAGTTTACGTTTGTTCGTAATATGGATAATTCGGGTGCGATTGGAAAAGATGCCATTTGTGATGTGCTTGAAGTTGAAATTTTAAACTGGCGTAATAAACACCAAGCTTTGTTTGAAGGTATAAACGGTGAAAAACTCATTCCCATCTTTGCTTATATGTTTAATAAGACGTTTACCGCATTTCATTCGTTTAGATTTAATAATTTCATTAAAGGGAGCATTAAAGGGAGAAGTTACGAGAACGAGTATTTGACCGATCATATAAAACGCTTCGAGTATATGCTCGTTAATGCAGCTCATACCGCAATGATAGAAAGTACAGCCGTGCACGCCAGTGTTGCAATTACACCACGACAGCAAACGATTAGAGATCCTAAAGAATTTAGAAAATACGACCGAACGCTCGGTCGAAATACCGCCCTTTTAGAAGCGCAGGAAGCGGATGAAAGCAGCGTCAAGCGATTATTTATCAGCAGTTTAAAGGCTCACCCGCTGTTTACTTTAATAAGAGCTGATGAGACAAATGACTCGGCTGTTCCACCAAGAGTGAAGCTGGGAAAAACTCAAGAAGAGAAGCAACCAGAGAAGACAGGAAAACGTGATGTTAGAGCACCAGCTACTCTTTTAGAGTTAGTAGAAGCCGAGGCTTCGTTTGAAGAGCGTCGAGGTGAGAGAATAATTTCTATTCATTCGGATAGCATAGTTACGAGTATTGAAGCCTACATTTTGAAACATGACCTTCACAGCTTAGCTCTGTGTCGGCCAAACAATTTGACTGAAATGAAAAAGCGCATTAAATACAATTCAGCGCTAGGTGAATTGTATTTATATTTAGATGAAACTACGGAGTTAAACTTTGACTCACTTAAAAAAGTGAATGGAGATTTCATTAATAATGTTTTAGTGGTGATAAAAGAAGTGGTTGAGAAGCATCAATCATGATTTTAATTAACGATGTTCAGCTGTGTGATATTGCCTTTTTATCCTCTGATAGCGCGATTGAACAATTGCATAAAAAGGGTGAATTGGGGCATGCATTTTTCAGCAATTTGACGCGTTACATTGCAAATTATCAGCCCTATATTCAGCGTAACTTACGTAAAGAAGATATTTTAAATCAGCTGCTTGCATTTGGGTATGATAAACCTGGAGTAACCATTCAGTCGGTATTATCTCGCTTAGCCAATACCTTTTTAGAGTGGCAGGGAGATCATTTTGATGTAAAGCCACATAAGCTAGAACAATGGTTAGAGCTGTTGTCACTAGTTGATGGCAGTTGGATTATTGCGCAAGCTTACACGGATATAGCACAAGACTATCAGATTGGCGATCACGATATTATAGAGTGCGTGATTTCACGGCAATGCCCTCATGCATTTACCAATGAAGAACTACAAAAGCCATATGCTGACAATCATGTGCATTTAGGTGGGCATGGTCACATAGGGCCGTCATTACTGAGCTTTGCGCTATATGGTGAGTCGCTGCCAAATACCGGTTGGCCTACACGACCTGAATATACCTTATTTGAGAGCGGCCACTATGCAAAGGATAGCTTACCACGCTGGTGTGATGTGTTAGGTGGTCAGTTAATTGAGCGTGCTTTTACAAGTGAGGGAAGTGATACGCCAATTGATACCTCCGTGACCCAATTTGAGCCGTCTACTCAGTTGGGTTTATATTACTTACGTACTCAAGGCGCATCTAACTTGGCACAAAAAGCGTTTATGAGCGCACATAAGCGGCCAATTCGTTCTGATAGACGTTGGTTGTTGTTTTGCCTAGGGGTGCTTAATACGTCAGCGCCCAACATGGCGGCACAATTTGTGCGAGTAGCAAATGTCCTGCGTAATTATATGGTCGTATGGGGGACGGGGCTGAGTCAGTTTGTGGAAACATCTAATTTTAGTGCGAGAAAACAGCGAAATCGGCCTAATCAAATGACTCACATGTTTGATAGTTTATCTGCGGATATTGAACAAAGCACTTTTCGGGAGTTTCGTATTGCGCCTAATTTGCTATTAGATAAACAAGCAAAGTTAGACTCCAAGATACTTCACTTAGCTTTGTCATCAGCCTATAAACACGCTTTAGCTGAAAATATCCATTTTGTGGTGCACTTTTCTCGTAGTTTAAAGCACCATGGTATCAAGCGTGACGATCGTTATCATAAGTCGCTTAGGGCTCAGATAAAACAACAAGTGGGCGCATTGCAGCGGTTTAAGGGCTCGGTCACTTTTTCGGATCAAGATGTTCAAACATTTAATGCAAATCGGCTTTTAAAAGCACCGCAAAGTATTGATTTACGCAAAGCTATTCGCGGATATGACGTAGCAGGCAATGAAAATGACTTGCCTATAGAAGTGTTTGCTCCCGCACTGCGGGTTATTCGAAGTGCAAAACATCCAACGGTTGATATTTTCAGTAAACGCTTTCAACGACCATTTTTAACGGTGCATGCAGGGGAAGATTTTAGCCATTTATTATCTGGGTTAAGAGCCGTTGATGAAGCTGTTTACTTTTGTGATTTTAAAGCAGGTGATAGGCTGGGCCATGCACTGGCTTTGGGTGTTATACCTACACTTTGGGCAAATAGGCAGCGGGTGGCCTATGTGACTTTGGGAGATCACGTAGATAATTTGGTATGGGGATATCAAAAAGCATTGGAAGTGGTTCAAAAAGCCTCGCGTTTTACTGGGGTGTTACATTTATTACAAGAAAAAATTAACTATTGGTCTGGCAAACTACATGAAGAGGATGTTTATACCGCTCGTACTCTTTATGAGGCATGGAAATTGAGACGCAATTGTCCAGAGACATTGAAATTAAGTACAGAGCATCATGCCATTCCAGAGGTGCACGCTTTAAACCCAGGTTATCAGCATTGGATTGTGGATTTTAACCCTAAGCAGACTGCTTCTTTGTCTGAAAAAGAAATGACGTTATGGAGAAAGTATATTCTGGCTCATGTGAGACAGGATGCATACTATCAATTAAGAAAGACCCCTGTCATTATTGATTGTTTAGCCAAACAAAGTGGAGAGCCTTATCGCGTTGATGAAGGGCGATTTTATGACTCTATATCGGCCGCAGAATTAGAATTATTTGAAGCTATTCAAGATCTGCAAATGGAAAAATATGCAGCACAAGAAATAATGATAGAGGCATGTCCAACATCAAATATATATATCGGTCGATTTGAGCACTATCATGAACATCCTATTTTTAGGTGGGACCCACCAGAGCAAGCATGGTTAAATACTGGGAGCAAATTCAACCGATTTGGTTTACGAAAAGGCGCTGTTCCAGTGTGTGTTAATACTGATGATGCTGCGCTAATGCCAACCACAATTCAAAATGAGCATCGCGTCTTGCAAAAATCGGCGGTAGAACATTTTGAAGTCGGCATTAATAAAGCACAAAGCTGGATTGAGAAAATTCGAGAAACTGGAATGAATACATTTCAACGTAACCATCTTGAGTGGGTGAATAAATAAGAGGTCATTCACTCTATTTAAATAAGAGAGTATATGGAATTATTTACATTTTTAAATGCGCTAGATAAAGACTTAATCGCTAAAAATACCAAAATACACCTCGCTGTTAATAATGGAGATGAGAATCCGTTAGATATGTATTTTGCTGATAGGTTTGACGCATGGCAAGCGGTGCAAAATAAGCAAAACTTTAATCGCCATTATATTGTGGCATTAATACAACTGCCCGAATCAAATACCTGGCTATTTGTTGGTGCCTACCGTGTTATTGCCAACCGCTGGGCGAATGATCATTATGTGTATACGACAGAAAAATTAAAAGGCACAAGTGATTATGCAGGCCGGTTAAAAGTCGCGTTTCAGCGTACAGGCAGGCAATCTTACCTATTGGCAGAGAATTGGTGCGACGATATGACGGTGCATACATTAATGCCAGAGCGATTGGCGGTTGAGCATTTCAAAGGGTATCAATTTACAAAGCTGTCAAAAGCGCATCTAGATATTATTGTGAAGCAACAAGTACAAAGTTGGAAAACGGCATTAGAAAGTGTGTCTGGGGTGTATTTAATTACCGACCTAGCAAGTGGTAAGCATTATGTTGGAAGTGCAACGGGTTGCGAAGGTATTTGGCAGCGTTGGTGTGACTACTCAAAGCATGGTCATGGATACAATGAACGTTTAATTGAGGTATTGGAGGTTCATGGGCCTGATTATGCTCATCACTTTCAATTTAGTATATTAGAAATCGCAGATACGCACATGACTGCGGATTATATTCGCACACGAGAAGGTCATTGGAAAGATATATTGGGTAGCCGTGTTTTTGGATATAATGGCAATTGAGTAATTCAATATTGATGACTTGCAGGTAAGTTGTATTTAAGGTGCTAAAGTTAACGAGCAGAGCCACAATATATAATAAAAAAGGAATTAATATGACTGGGTTAATCGCCCCCGAAGCAAAAGTCGCTGGTAAAGTTTTTTCGGCGTTAAAAAAGCGCTCTGAGCAACGCCAGCAAGAGCAGATCCTGTCGATGTTAGAGAGCAACATGCTGTCTATTGAACAAGCAAAATTAAAAAGCCCGAGTTACTTGGCGTGTATAATTCGTACGATTGAAGCTGTGGAGCGCGCATCTGTTGAAGCCAAAGTGAATGCGCTAAAAAACTTATTTATTGTTAGTGAAACCCAAGGAATTATTGAGCACCAACCTGATTTTTATCAAGAAATATTGGCGATTTTTTCTGAGCTATCTTATCGCGAGATCATGATTTTACACTATTTGTCGGAAGGGGGGTTACCTTACACTGACGACTTACACGTTAAAGAACCAGAGCGAGTGGCTGATGATGACAGTTTACCAAACCCGCATGAGCAATACTCAGACGCACTCGATCATTGTGTACGAGAACTCAATGTAAAAAGGGATGTAGTGGGTGCATTACTCGGTAGATTGTCACGCACTGGGTTAATTGGTAATGCTGAAGAATGGACCTCTCTAGTCTATTTTTTCACCCCCCTTTACCGTGATTTAAAGCTGTTTTTCTCGCATGAATATTACCAATCTTAATGCGCTATTCACACTTGTTTATTGGTGGTGCACGCTAAGTTGATGCTTGAAATTTATTTGGTGTATGAGCTTGTTCAGAATGCGTATGATTAATGGTAAGTTGAACGTATCTATCGTGGTGTCAGAACCACTCAAAAACACTGGAAAGTTAGATAAAAAACGGTGCTAATTTAGCACCGTTTTTTCAAGTATACAGCTCATTTGTAAGCGGAGGAATTATGACTTATTGCATCATAATTATGCTTTCCCATTTGGGTTGAGTGTTTTAGAAATCAAATAAATCAGTTGTTCCTTATGCGCAGCGCTGACCGTGTCACCTTTACGGCGCTTGATCATATCTTTAATTTCTTTCAGGTTGTAACGGGCCATTGCTTGAATGCTTTGCTGGCTTGCACCTAGCTTGTCGTTATTGGCAATTTTTATTAAACGATTTACATATTCACGTTGTAGATTGCGTCTAAAGCTATTAACGTCTTTTCTTGCATCGACTTTGAAAATCGCATTCGTCAATTCAGCAAATACTTCATCTAATTTAAATTCGTTACCATACAGTTCGGTATCTACAATACGTTTTAACACAACAGGGTGAAGCACATGATTGAGCACCGATTTTTGTGTGCGTAATGCCATATCATGAAACTTTGGATCTTCTGTTTTTGAGTAGTTAAAGAAGAAACGGCGTTGAGTTTGCAGGTGTTGTGCCAGCGCTTGATCGACAGAGAATGCATTTGGTGCGAACACAAAATTACTTAATGCTTGCATAGCACGTCGTTGTTCTTTTTCAGGCACGGGTGTGAATGGGGTCTTTGCATTTTTTTGACCCGCAAAATCACGCTCTACGTATACGCCGCCAATATAGCGAGAAATTACACCTACATTGTTGTGATATTCACGGTTTAGTAGCGCGTAGTCGGTCACTAAGCCTTGATAAGATTCACCTTCAACAATAGAGCGATTTAATAAATCGGAGACCAGTATATTTACTGTTTCTAAACGATCGGTGGCGTAGCCGATTGCGTCATTTGATAAGTCATAAATATTAACGCGTGGGTCGATGGCTTTGCCTGGTGCACGCATATCATCCGCATCGTTGCCAAACGCATTACCCAGTTCAGTTGAGCGCGCTAAGATTTTATTTAAGCGTTGTTGCTCTGCGTGCGCATTGTCTAGTGCACTAGAGTAACCATATTCAATGGCCCAGTTATCATATGGGCCAGCCATAGTGGTGTAGTACAACCCTTGCTTCTTTCCATGCGGGGCAAAGTTAATCGCCGGATATTCCATGACAGACCCAGTCAGAGGAAGGTTGTCACTTGGCATAATTGATTGCACTTTGTCTTTTGAATGCAATTGGCTTGAACGCATATTGTGGTTTAACCCAAGCGTATGACCCACTTCATGTAGCACCAAATAATGTAAGTACTCGCTGATAAAGCGTGCTTTATCAGCACTGCTCGCTGAAGAGGCATTTAAGGCTGCTTGTCCAAATTGTGCTGATTCGAACAATGCTGAGTGGTCATGATGGTCGTTAGATGTTGTTGCTTGTGTGCCACTGAATAAATCAAGTGTATCTAAACGGCGTCTAAAGCTTGATAGCTCAAGCATAATATCTGACCCTAGGATCTGGCCTGTTTTTGGGTTTGCAAAACTAGGACCATAGCCTGAAAAGCGCACTTTTGGAGACGATGTCCAACGCATTACATTGTAACGTAAATCTCCTGCATCCCATTTAGCATCATCAGGCTGTATCTTCACTACGATGGCGTTTTTAAATCCCGCTTTTTCAAATGCAGGGTTCCACGCTAATGCTGCCTGTTTGATTGTGTCTCGGTATTCTAGTGGTGTGGTGTTCTCAATCCACCAAACAATGGGCTCTATCGGTTCAGATACTGCGGCGTTTGGATCTTTTTTCTCTAAGTGCCAGCGATTAATGACATCACGATATGGGGTCGGGTCTTGAAGTGATGTCATATCATATTTTGTTTGACCAAAATAACCAATACGGGGGTCATCAAAACGGGCCTTGAAACTATTTTCCGGCATAGGGACTAGGCTGTGGCGCACATGAATATTAATACTTCGATCGTCAGTAAAGGCAAAATCCGCGCTAGTTGGTCTGGTAACCGTCGGTCTTACTGGGGCACCGTTATCATAAACATATTCAATGCTTAAATCGGTATTTTTAGGGTAGTTATGCAGTGCTAAATATTTTGTTTTATCTTTGCTTAACTTACCAAGTGTCCGGCGTTTTCCCGGTTTCTGCTTGGGGTTTTTAGATGGTTTTATTTGCTTAAGGGCTTCTGTCAAAAAAATACTTTTGGCATCAATGAGGATATCGCCGCTTTTTTCATCGTGTGCTTTAATCTTTACGCTGGCAACGATTGGGCGGTTAATATTTGCATCTTTGGCACCGCTAACTGCGTTGTTAGGATCAAAATAAAAATGTTGATTTTCAGCGCGAATTTCAATGCGATTAAAGACGCGATTGAATGTATAAACAGTGCCGCCGCGGTAGTTTCCTCTGAACCCAAAGTCACCAGAACCATCTAGTATTTGGGCAAAGTGTATAAACTCGCTGTTTAGTTGTGATTCGTTTAACTGTAGTAAAACGGCGCCTGATTTATTACTTTGAAATAAGGTAAAAAGACCTTCGTGCTTAGTATGGTTTTTAGTGAGGTCAGCAATCGTTTGCTGCTTCTTATTTTCAGCTTTTGTGGTTTGTTTGTCAGATGCATAAGCTGGCAGGCTGTATAGTGATGTGCTGATGCATGCAGCAATGCCAAGTGCGATCGTTTTTTTATGAAAAGTCATAGATATTCCTAACAGGTACAATATCTAGAATATAACGTGTTATGAGCCTAATAGGTGAGAAAGTACGGCGAAATTCATAAAAATAGGGTGAACTGGGAAGCTTGAATATTAACTAACCGGATAATGATGATCAGTGCTAGACCAATCATCATTAAGGGTGGGTTACATTAGGCTGTTCATTATTTAGTGTGGTTAAAATTTACCAGATGGCGGCCAGTTTGGATTATCTATTTCATCCTCCCCCACAGCTGTATCTGCTTCCATGGCAATGGATTTCGGCACATTGTCTTTTGGGATCACCACCTCTACCAAGAAATTGGTATCTGGATTAGCACGAATTTCCTCCATAACATTGAGTAATTCTCCTAATTGACTGACTTTACGGCCTTGTCCACCAAAAGCATCGGTTAAATTGGCGATATTCCAACTTGGCAGCTCATTATAAGGGTACACTTCATCTAAGAGTGGGTCTTTATAATCGACTGGCGGTGTTCTAAAAGGATTTGGATTAACTAGGTATTGCTCAATACCATAAATGCCATTGGCAATAACAAATACCACCGTATTTTGTCCGTAGGCATGTTGATCTGCAACGGCCTGACACGTTTCGTGAAATGCGCCATCGCCCACTACTACAATGGCGCGTTTGTCTGGATAAGCGCATTTAACCCCGGTGCCAGCTGGCACCGAGTAGCCAATAGATAGCCAAGAAGCCTGCGCTACAAACCCATTTTGACTTGGAATTTTTACACTTTGGGCACCGATAAGTGGAAAACCAGCATCGACCACCATGATATCATCTGTGCAAAGCCATTGGCCTAAAGTATGGTAAAAATTGTCATACCCGAGTGTGTTTTGAGCATGGTACTGGGTGGCTAAGAGGGGAGGCTGTTGTTTTAGTCGTAGGCCCGAAAAGGGAGCGTTTTTTTGTATTTCGAGTTCAGAAAAAGCGACAATAAGTTGATCTAAATAGTCGCTAAGCTGTACTGATGGATAAAACTCAGCACCAACATGTACACCGTCATGGGCTGCCAAAATCGTTTTGTCGCTGCGTATGTCTTCATTACCTGTATCTTTTCCGGTGGTCCAAGCGCCAATACCAATGAGTGCACCTTCATCACCAACCAGTGTATCAATTTCTTCATTTTTAAGTGTGACACAGCCTTCAAACCAAGGATGAGTTTCAGCAATGACAGACTTACTCATTGCAGACGTCACGAAATGAATATGGTTTGCCGGCAGTGTATGGCTGGTGTTGATCACATCTAACAAAGCCAAAAACTTATCTTGTAGCCCATAACGTTGTAGCTCTACGCCAGCCCAAAAAATACTTTTTGGCCGCTTTAACATCATATTAATGGTTGCTTTTGCTGCATTAGCCGCTTCACTGATGGTTATTGTGGCATTCACACCACTGCTGAGTTTTCCTGTTGGTTTTACGCAGGGGGTTCGCCACACATCTTCAGCGACTTCAAAATAGATAGGTCGCTTTTGAGTGAGCATAGCGGTAATTGCAGAGTCTATTTGAAAAGGGGCTTGCTGTGCGTTAGTTATACGCTCAGCGGCTACCGTAATAGGCTTAAACATATGAATATCAACAAATTGATACCCGGTTGTATGTGAATAAAGTAAACCAGTTTGTTTTGATATTTGATCTTCTTTATTGGTTGGTGCGCCATTAATAAGTATGACCGGGACTTGTTCAACAAATGAGCCCGCGATGGTATTTAGTAAGCTAAAAGCACCAACGCTATAGGTAACATACAATGCACTGACACCTTTTAGCCTCGCATACGCATCAGCAGCAAATCCTGCACAAATTTCATTAGCATTACCGGAAATAGTAATTGGCGTTTCTTTATCGGCTAAAATAGTATCGAGCAAAGCGGCTGTATAATTACCTGCTACGCCAAACATTTGTTCAACACCAATTTCTTCGAGGCGATCTTTTAAATAATCAGCAACACAATATTCATTGATAACGTTATTCATTGCAGCTCCTTGAATTGGATCAAAAAAGGCGGCAAAAATACCGCCTGTTATCGAGGGAAGTTATGGTTTGTCAAAATAGGTTAAATTCACCCCTATTACCGTGTGTTCGTCGAGGTGTTTATCAATTGGCGCATCACTTGCTGAAAATTGACCATCAATGTATTGGTTGATCAGTTTTGCTGAATTTTCTTCATATACAGCTTTGATTGCGGTTGAAGGAGAAACATGTGTTGTGCTTTCATATGCTTCACTTAAAGGCGCCAGTCCGAATCCACGTTCAAGTACCAGATCCGTCGAGCGCAGAGCACCTTCAACCCAACCTTGATAATCAGAAAATGCTTCACCGCAGGTGAATAAGTTAGGAAGGGGCTCAATTAAATCTTCCATGACTTGTCTGTCGTTTGCGCCTACGGCCCATTGGTGTACACCGTAGCCAAATTGTTGGCTTACAGGAAGATCAAAATTTACGCTGCCTTCCCAAATTCGTGCACTGGTTAATATAGGCTCTGGCACATAGTGGGTATTGAAGATTTCTTTGAAGAACTTAGTTGCCTGTTGCACCACGGCAACTGAAGCGGGATACATGTCACTGGGGACATTCTCTACCGATTGTTCTTGTTTCGGGTTATGATAAAGTTCGCCTTTGTTTTGTAATGCACTCCAAAAGTTAATGTTTAAATAATCACAGTAAATGGTGAGTGCGGCGGGGCGTTCGTATTTTTGACTATTGATAGCATCAAGTTGATGTTGCACACTTTTACTGGGGTCGGTATCTCTTTCTTCATACATAAGTGCCGCTGCAAGCTCATCGTTTACCGCATAAAATGGATAAACAGATCCCGTGGGTAAGTCGGCAAAGTTGGGTCCAAACTCAACCGCCGGACGGCCTGTTATCCCTCGACCCCACCAAGCATTATCATAATATAGGTTAATTTTCAGCAATGGCTGATTGGACGCGGTTTGCAGTGTATTCCAGAGTTTTTCACTGTGCTCTTTAGGCAATCGATTAAATGCATTTGATTTTACAAACAAGCGTTCTAACGCTAAGCGTGGTAATCCTAGAATAACTTTTTCAGCATGGACTTGACTGCGATGTTCGCCACCTTGTTCATCTATGTGGATATAGTGCAATATATATTTTCCAGATGCCTCGTCGTGATCAATTTCTTCAATACTGGTCTGTAAGTGAATGCGCTCAGTACCAATCTGATCAACGAGTGCGTTAGGTAATGTACTAAAGCCATCCTTAAAAGTTCTAAATTGTACATCTGCAGGAAAATCTTCTAACAATTGATAAGCGACACCAGCATTCATTTTCGATAAAAAGGTGCCGTTGAAACCCAATACGCGATATAGCATGGTGATACATTCTTGGCTGTAACCCATATCTGAGAATAAGTCCCATAAAGTCCATTCATTCAGACCTTTATCTTGCCACTGACAATCTAAGCGAAATGCCTGCCAAAATTCAGGACCGCGTACTTCAGGGCGCGCATCAAAATGTGGATTAGCTTGTAAAATTCGGTTAAATACTACATTGATGATGTCTTTCGGATTAACGCCTTGTTCAGATGGCGCCAAATTGTACAACTCGGACCAAATAGCATAGTTATCTTGCTGTGCATCTGTAACAGAGAAGCTCTCGCCACGAAAATATAGACGGTTGTTTCCATCACTGTTCATAGGAAAAGGAACTATTTGATCCTGTAGATCCAACGACAAAAAGAGTGCCATTAAATCATCCATTCCCTCGAATAAGAAGCGCATGCCGCCTTGCTCTTCTTTGACGGTAATGAACTCAGGTTGACCTTCTCCTGTATGTTGGTTTTTAAAGTTAATGAGATCGGAGTCTAAGCGACCCCCTGTTCTATCTGAGCGTTCGAATATCGCGAAGTCTTGTGTTTTATGTTCTTTTTCTAACCGCCACGCGCTATATAGACCTGACATACCAGCACCAACAACCGCCACCTTTACCGATTTCGGGATCGTTTTAGACTTTATCTCGTTACCAAATTTATAATGGGTCATGATAGTTCCTTATATGGATGAGAGGAGATAACACATTGATGTAGATAGCTCCTTGTTGTTAATTTTTGTCCAGTGTTTCAATTTTTTATATTTGTAATTTTACCTTTTGTTTACAAATTTTGAGCATATAAACTTTAGTTCATACTTAACGAAAAAGTAATTACAGCAGGTTACATTTTTATATTTTTGCTTAGGTTATTGTTTTCTATTAAAAATATATTTTTACCTTTAAATCAAGGTATTATGTTTATCGGCCCTATTCGCTGCTATGTGGCACCGATATATGTGAGGAATATAAGGAATTATGAATCGAAAAAGGGATAACGTACGGGAAAATTCATAAAATAGGGAGGTGAATGTGATTGAATATTACTAAGCTGATAGCAATGATATATACCATGTATCTTTGCATGTGGAGGAAGCTTCCTTTTATATATTAGGGTTAGTTAAACTTTTTCCGCAGGCGACTAATTAGGGTTACCTATTTCACTTTCTTCGACAGATGTACCAGCTTCCATTGCAATTGATTTAGGAAGGTTGTCTCTTGGAGTCATGACTTCTATTAAGAAGTTAGCATCTAGGTTTGCATAAACTACTTCCAATACACGGAGTAACTTACCTAGTTGACTGGCTTTAATGTGTGTGACAATGCAAGAATCGATAAAATTACTTGGTAGTCTAATACAGCCAATACCGCATATCCACTTACAGCCAAAGTGACTAATTTAATAGTTTTTTGGCTTATCCATCTTATCATCTACTAGAAAAGCCTGCTTTGAGGCGGTAATTTTCTCCACTTGATCAATATGCGTTTTTAAATTTATAACCATTTGATTTAAAGTTAGATTTAACGTTTTTATCTCTGAACTGATGTATTTAATCAACACCCGCACCACTTTGTCCATGAACGAGCATTGCTTTTCTCTTGATTATAAATGCAAGTGCATCTATAATTTAAAGGTAAATGCATTTGCATGTATAATGCAAATATAAATGTATACAGCCCTAGGGGTGTATGTTTTAAGTAATTTAAGGTTTAAACAGGGGTTACATAATCATGAAAACATTTCTTCCTTTAGCGTGCGCACTTTTTTGTGCATCAAGTTTCGCAAATTCTGAGCCAAGCTACTTTATTAACTTAACAGCTGGTCATTCTTCTTTTGCGGGAGACAATGCTGTACAACGTGGTACTAACCAAGGTAACACGCCAGTTAATGGCTATGATGTTGATAGCGGCGGCCTTTATGGGCTCGGTGTTGGTTATCGCTTTGGTAACGGGTTTGCTCTACAGCTAGAGTGGCGTACTCGTGAATACGAAACAGATAGCACACCTCAACCAGCCAATCCAGCAGGTGGCTTAGCTGATCAAACCTTCCAAGTACTAGGCAAGAATGAAACTGACACCATCATGCTTAACGCATATTACGAATTCGACATGGCAGCAGAAAACTTCAAACCGTACATTAAAGCTGGTGTAGGTACTGCTAAACATGATGTAAATGCAGAATTAGATATTCAGCCTTGGTTCCAAACTCTCGATTTCTCTACGCTTACTGCTTGTCCAGATAACCCACTGTTTTGCTATCCTAGCAATGACTCAAGCGAATTCGCTTGGTCTATAGGTGCCGGCTTCAATTATCAGTTAACGGAAAATGTCTCTGTTGGTTTAGATTACCAATATATTGACTTTAAAGACTCACAAACAAACCTAGACCCACTTGGTGACCAAGCTGTTTTTCCAGATCTAAAAGCTCATGAGTTCAGTGCAACATTAACTTATACTTTCTAATTGTATAGAAAGTTAGTTAAAAAAGCGGCATTACTTATCAGTGTCGCTTTTGTCGTATTCTGTTTACCTATCGCCAAATTGCGTGGTTAAATATTAACCACTTAAAGGGCATCTCAACAGTATTAGTGGCAGTATTGTCCCTGACATAGCACGGGCTACTTCTAAGCTAGAAATGTATGCTGAATTACCTAAATTTACTCAACCCGGTAACATAGCCATTAGTGAAAATGGTGGTAAGTTTATTAGCATTCATGGCTTTTATGGTAACAAAGTAAAGCTCGCTGAATTAATGGATAATGGCTCAGTAAAACCTTACCCGAATAAAGTATGGGCATGCGCACCAAAAACAGGAAATAACGGCTTACATGACGTTTTAGGCCTAAATGTAGACAAGAATGACATTTTATAGCCGCGGGATGCTTCTCACCCAGACCGCTCAGGAAAGCTGGTAGACTGGATATAAAAAATGAACAGTCAGCCAAAATAATTTACCTACCACAGCCAATCACTGTTGCAAGCTCCTTGTTAAATGATTTGGCAGTTGATACTGATAATAGTTATATCGCCGGCACGGCGGGGCAAGAAGTAGCTATTATCGTCTAACTATTAAATTAGGTCATGCCAGAAGAGTACTACAAAGTGGTACCTTTACAGTGCCTGAAGATATAGACATGGTGATTGAAGGTCGCATCATTATACTGGGAGAGTATCCAGCTCGTTTAGGGGTTAACCCAATAACTATCGATCTAATTAGCCGTGAATCAATTACATCGCTCACTGGTGCTTAATAATGGGAAGGACCGATCTATTGAGACGTATCACATCATGGTATTTGATTCACTCAAAGCGGGTAAAACAGGCCGTTAACTGATCACCTTTTTAACAAACTACATAAAGATGGGAAAAACACTTGAAAGGCATCCGTCGTTCGAGTGTTCCCCGTCCAAAAAATAGCTTATCTAACTCCAAACTATACTTTTTAGGTAGCAGTTGTGCCAGCGCAGATAAATGAATGTAGGAGTCCATATACCTTTTTTAAATCAGCTTTAAAAAGGGAAATAATGACTTAGATTAGCATATTAGGTGAGCTCATATGCAGCTTATATTCATGGTATAAGCTTGGGCAACGTGGTTGCGCTACAGTTCAATATTGACATAAATATGGTGAGTTTATTGAAGTATTTATAAAGGGAACAAACAAAAACATTACTTTGACTTCTTTATTCCTAAGCGTTCAATAAATAACGTTAATCTTTGTTCCGACTGACTAAAAGCCTTTTCCAGTGAATAATAATTAGGCTACTAAAATGCGTTAAATGTCTGTGCTATGGATTCTCTTTAGTTTCAATAAGGAGGAGGGTCATTGTTAGTATCCCTATCAATATTGCAACAGATACCAATGCCATGACTGGCTCAATCTCTTTTTCAGCAACCATACTGTTAAAACTTAGGTTGAGGCCAACTAAAAAAGTCGCTGAACCAAGCTAGTGAGCAAAAAATTAAACTTTAGTCAGTCCAGATTCAAGGTTATTTAGCCATAGTTTATGGCATAAACCATAGATAAATGACAATACGAAGCCCACAAACAGAATATGTGCATGGGTAATAAACTGATTGTGTGCTTTAACAAAGGTAAATCTACATTTGCTTTTGTTAAAGGGAGAAAATAATGTTGTACTACTACCCTCCGTGGAATATTGAAAATACCATACGCTCTACATGTTTAGACAAATCATTGTAGTTACCCAGATCTTTGTGATGTGGTAATTTCACTTGTTGTGGTAGGGAACCAACCGCTTGCATCAACGGGCCATACCCTTTTGACATTGCTTTTAGCAACACAGGTTGAACTTCGTTATATAGGTCGTTATAAAATTGAGCCGCGATTTTTAAATGCTGAGGGTCAAGTTCAGCTGAATGCGAAGTGATTGCATATTTAGGGTTAAAATCAATCAGAGAATTTAGCAAAATACGACTACCAAGAAAATTGGTGTCTGCTATAAACGCACCTTTTGTTATTGCACCAGTTTCGTAAAGGTCTGCTGAATAAACAACGCGCTCTTTAGGTAAATGTACCGCTAGCATTCCCACGCCATCTGCTGCGCCGTAGTGCAACAAATCTACCTGCGTTTCCCCCACAGTTAAGCTGGTTTTATCATCAAGGTAATGATGCACTTTTTTTGGAGCTTGATCTGTCACATCCAAACGAAATACAGGCTCTGTTGCTCTATGGGCGTAAACCTCTGCATGTTTAAACACTTCGGTACCACCTACATGATCATAATGTTCATGAGTCAGTACAATTTTTGTTATTGGTAAAGAGGTTAATTTAGCAACTTCTTCCTTAAGTTCAGCCGCACGACCAGAGTTTGCAGGGTCGGTCAATAACACACCTTTATCACCAATTACTACCAAAGAGTGAACGTGGTATAAAAACATAGAATAAACATTATTTGAGATCTTATTTACACTCACTTCTTGTGAAACGGAATGAGTGCTTAAGAATAACGTAAATATTATAAAAAATGCCGATGTCAGTTTTTTCATTGGGTCGTCCTATAATTAAAGATTTAAAATTAAATATGAATGCATGTGCATCTATATTAAATGCAGGTGCATTCACTGTCAAGTAGCAAGTATGCAGTTGCATCTAAATCTATGTCTGCAGTTGTAGAATTTGCATATGACGCAGGCAATATACAAATTAGCGAAGGTATTACACGCGGTGTAACAATGAGTTAATAAATACCCAATGATTACATGAGCTTGTATAGCCACTTAACTCTGAGACTGCTAATTTTGACAGGTTTAGTTACAGTTAGGTGCTAGATTGAAAGTAAGGCATAACAAATACGGTTATGAGTAGCTTTGAGGTGTTCGAGGAAAAACTGTTATTGCGGGAGCAAAATTATCATCAATGTTTAAGGTGGAATATAAAAATGAGGAATACGCAGAACAAAGCGGTATATATAATGAACTCTTCCGCTCCTTGCTTTATGATACTGGATTACATGAGAGTTATGATTTATTCCCTTAGAAAGAGCAACGCAAGGATTGATCAAAAAACATATTTGTTCCTGTCTAGGGATCGCGTCTTTTATTTGAAGAGTTGCAAGTATTAGATGGATACCCAACTAATCACGCAATAGCAGTGACTCTGTCAGATGACAAAGTTGTTTTCAATGAAAATGGTATCCATAAAGGTGTTTTAAGCTACATAAGGGGCCAACCTATAAACTCCGTAATATAGGAAATGTTCAGGCGTACAGGTAAAGTTTTTAAAGTAGTGAGTGAATATTGAAAATATTGAGTTACTTCAAAAAGGTAGAGTAAATAAAATTATACTTTTTTACCCAGATGTAATAAACGCCTATGACAAAATAGACATACAAAATCACCTCCCTTACGTGCATTCATGTATTCCTATACATGGTAAAGATAACCTTATTTGTCATGGATCACATAAGAATGCTTCTTTACGCTTGGAGAAAAACTTGCAGAGTATAAAAAGTGACTAGATGCAACGGGCTTTAAGTTCACTTTATATAAGTGACTCTGCATATGTTAAATTAGACCACAATTAAAATTTTGTTGTAAAAGGTTCGTATTTCAACGTACTAGTCATTTTTCACTTCGTTTCAACCTCTGTAACACTTCGCTCAAAGAGTTTAGCGAGTATAGAACGAAGTGAATGACATTCCTCCTCAGTGAGCTTATCACCGACACTACTCTGAATTTCTTGAGAATAAACTTGCCACATTTTTTGGCGAGTTTGACTCCCAGACTGTGTGATTGACACTAGGTGTCCTCTACCGTCAACCGAAGAAGGAGATCTTACGATATACCCTGCTTTTTCCATCCGAGCTAACAATCGTGACATGCCATATTGCGGTATTAACATCCCTTGTTCTATTTCAAAAGGTCTGAGGCCTTTACTACCCGCCTTGTCAAGCTCCCAAAGCACGTCATACCACAGAAACAATGGTAGGCCATTTTGCTTGAATACTTTTTCAACATTACTAAGAACGTGCTCTTTTGCTCGAAATAAGGCTATCCAAGCATCAACTGTATGTTCTTCTACATTTTGAGACATTTTTAGTCCAATTCTACATATCTATGTTAAGCACTATACATGCAAGTACATGCAATTTCAAAGGAGAGTGTGGTGTGTTTTTACCTGAAACGGTTACGTGATAAAAGTCAAAATGGGGGGCTGTTGAAAGTTAACTTTATATTACATCTATTATTTATGGTGTTTTATTGTATTTCCAAGCTACAAAGGCCTAGCAGCCAAAGCGATCTGAAATGAAAAAAGTGGAGTAACGTTAACCTTCTAATACTCTTTTTAGTGTTCTAAAAATTGTTTTTGAACGAGATGTGTTACATAGGTCAGATATACCTACATCAATGATTGTTGTCATTACCGATTATGGGTTTGTTCTAGGTTTTATCTTATCATCTAATTTACAGTGGGCCATGATAGGTTCTCATATGGGTAATAGGAGTTAAAATACAGGAACATATAACTCATTGTTGCGAGGTTCTTTGTCTTTTGATGGCGTTTTAGTGGTCTGACTTTATACGTCAGGTGTGCTGTGGGCCACAGGTTGAGGGTGAAAGTAATTAGTGTCAACTAATTTATGTTGTATTTTTGTAAGGTATTGATGATAAAATATAATAAATGCGATATTTACTTCATATCTGAGTTTTGAGCAGTGAGAATAAACCGTTTAAATAGTGAAATCACTAAGGTATAAAATTATCACGTGTTTTCTTTTACCAAAATAAGTATCAAGTACGTTTAAAAACGCCAAGGAGTAAAAAGTGAAATTGCCTATATACCAAGTTGATGCATTTGCGACTCAAGCTTTTGAAGGTAACCCTGCCGCTGTTATACCGTTGACAGATTGGCTAGATGATGTGCTATTACAAAAAATAGCGGAAGAAAATAACCTATCTGAAACGGCTTTTTTCGTTGCCCAAGGGGATAGTTATCAGTTGCGCTGGTTTACACCAATGGAAGAAGTTGATCTGTGTGGTCATGCTACATTGGCCACTGCACATGTATTATTTACACATTTGGGATATTACCGTGAGCAGATTTGCTTTTTAACGCGCAGTGGTCCACTTCACGTTAGCAAGGCAACGGGTGGGTATTCAATGGAGTTCCCTGCGACTATGGTCCACCCAATTGATGCACCTGACGTTTTGTTAAAAGGGCTAGGTAATATGACACCTTGCCAAGTAAGATCTGGGTTTGACTATGTGGTTGTACTCGAGAATGAAGCAGCGGTGAACGCGTTGAACCCAGATTTTAGCGCATGGCAGCAGCTTGACAAACGAGGTGTTGTCGTCACAGCCAAAGGAGACCATGTGGATTTTGTGAGTCGCTGCTTTTTTCCTAAACTACGTGTAAACGAAGATCCTGTAACAGGTTCCGCACACTGTGAATTAGCACCTTTTTGGGCTGAATTCTTCAACAAGACAGAGCTTGTTGGTAAGCAGCTTTCTGCAAGAACAGGTGTTGTTGAGTGCAATGTGAAAGGAGAAAAAGTGGTACTGTCAGGTCAAGCCATCGATTATTTGCAAGGTGAAATTAGCGTTTGATGTCAATGTAAACGCTATGTTTGAGTGCTTTTAGAGTTTTAGTACACAATAAGACGAATGTTAATAAGGATAAAGATGTTAAAGAAATGTATGTTACTTGGTGCGATGTTTGCTGGCACTTGTACTGGTATGGAATACTCAGTAGGCACGATTGAAGTAACAGATCAAGCATACCAGCTTGCTATTAATGAAATTAGTGAGCCAATCCTTATTATGGGGGCGCCTTCTTATAGAGACAAAGAAGCGGGAGTCATAAGTGTTCAGAAAACATCCAGTCATAATTTCTCTGTAAAGTTTAGAGAATGGAGTACGGCAAATGAACATCATGATACAGAGACCGTACCTTATTTAGTTATAGGCCAAGGGCGCTATACATTAGGTGATGGCACAATACTGGAAGCGGGGACGCTGAATTTAACAAATAAGAATAAGCTACTGGTGTTTCAAGAAGAGTTCCCTCAAGTTCCAAAGCTATTTTTGAGTGCCACGAGCAATAACTCAGCCCATGCATTTAATGTCAGGACGTCAGATTTAACCAGGCAGAGTTATAAAATTACATTAGATTATGCAGAGAATGTTAGTACTAACTTTACTGCGGAATCTGTTAATTACTTAGCCGTTTATTCACCATCAAGTAATGTAACTATGCCTAATGGAGAGTCACTGATTGTAAAAACTGAGCTGTTAAATCACAGTGGCACAAGGATTAACGACAGTCGATTATTTATTCACGAAGAGCGTACCGCTGACAGCGAAGTGACACATGTAAATGAATCGGTCAGTATTTTAGATTTTGAAGGTAAGATATTTGCGACCAGCAACACGGCATACGGTGGAGATACTTTTAGTTTTAGAAATGAAAACTTGTACCCTGGGCTTACGTTTATCCCTGCGGAAGAAATAGGTACAAATAAAAATATAGCACTAAACAAGACGAATGGACTCAATGACAGCCACTATAGTGCAAGTACGTTCTACCCGGGATATGTACCTGCCAGTGCATTTGATGGCTATGACAGTGCCACTAAGGTGAATGTTGATTCTTTAGGAAAAGTAAGCAATGGTGCTTGGCTTGGTTATCAAAAGAATACTCCTCAATGGTTGCAAGTTGCTTTTACGCAAGTTGCTTACATTTCTGGCTTCAAATTATTTGTTTATGAAGGTGCACGAAAAGGAGGTATGGCGCCTCAGGAAGTAACACTTCAAGTTTCAAATGACAATATAACGTTTGAGGATCACGAAAGCTTTACCTTACAAAATGTCAATCAAAGTGTCGTTACTTTGGATGAACCCGCGTTTGGCCGATACGTTAGGTTGGTTGTTAAATCTAATTATGGTCATAATGCTATCGTGATTGGTGAGTTGGAATATTATGGTAAATTTGTGCAAGGTCACATTGATTTAAGTGAGCCAACACCGCTAGATCCAAATGCCATTACTTGTGCATCAATCTATGCACAAACACCTAATGCGTCAGATGGTATATATTATGTAGAACCCTCAGGCTTACATAAAGATAATGGATTTAATGCTTATTGTGATATGACTAACCTTGATGGAGGCTGGACACTGGTCGCCAATCATAAGGATGCACAAGACACTCTCGTTACCAAACACTTAGTGGAACCGACTGAGTTAGGTGTGTTTACAGATGATAAATGGCAGAGTATTTTGACGTCAATGCAAGTCGGTATTATGACCATTGATGAGAATAACAAGGTTGCTTTCATTAATAAGAAAAAACTGCAGCGTAGCTTGTGCGTAAAAATTAGTGATGTTTCTAGTTTAAGTTATCCCGTGGTGCCTTACGATACTGCATATTTATGGCATGATGAAGTAAGTGGTTGCAGCAGTACAGGGCTTGACTATTCTTACATTTCATTGAGTACTAAACATACCTCTAGAGCCGATGCTTACCTTACTGTTGGTGCATCGTTATACCAGCACAGCACTAAATTTGATATTTGGCCTTATTTAGACACGCGATACAGTGGTGCAGAGCAAGACCAGCTGCGTATTTATGTAAAATAAGTGAGTAGATGATTGGTGTTAAAGTTGATGAGGTTTTAGTGCTGTAGGGTGTCACCTTTTATCAGATAACAGTAGAAGCTGGGTTTAAGTAACCCAGCTTTTTTTATTGCAGTGTGGATATCTTATAGCGATTATTTAACACAACCCCTAATACAACTGATATTATTTCGTTGCTTTATATTTTAGTGTGACATTTTGATAGGGGAATATGCCGCGAATACCAAAGTGCCACGTACCGCTTTGGGCATTGGTTAAGGTACATTGTTCATTGCTGCCCCAAAGATATGGACGACAATCAAAGCTGAGAAAATAAGGCTTTTTATTATGTCGAACATACAAGTCGGCTTCACCTTGTCCCTCAATATTCACTTCTAAAGTATTATACCCTTCAGGAAGTTCAATAGAAAAACGTTGCCACCATAACCAGCCATTGATATCTGTAAATTCTCCTTCAATGATATCTTGGGCAGGCGTCGTATTAAGTTCAATCACAATGGGATCGTGATCTGAAGAGCGATAAGCATGCTCTGAATACAAACTTGCCTTGTGCTTATCAGATTTATACTCAGTGTTATAGTCAAGTGCAGCTGGTTCATCTGCATTAATATGCCAATCAGATACGGCTATGACTTTATTCATAAGCTCTGTACTGGCAAAGGCATGGTCAAGGCTTCCAATGCGTCCTTTATATACATATGAATAGTCAGCTGTATTGCCATTTAACTGTTGTTTGATATTGGTATATCCTTGCTCAGTGAAGGTACGAATAGGATCTTCTTGGGCATAGGCATTAATATCACCTAAGATCAATGTATCAGGATCAGATATGCCCGTTGGTTCAGTTGAAACCCACGCTGAGAGTGCTTTTACTGCATTGATACGAGTAAGGTTCCAGCAACCTTGCCCATCATTTTGGTCTTGATCTAACCCTTCAGCACGGCTACAGCTCCCTTTGGATCTTAAATGTGTAATAACCACATTGAACGCTTCTTGACTGGCCAGCGACTCAAAAGTTTGCATGACAGGTGGACGGTTCCCGTAATCAAATGGTTCGGCTTCAGTAAATGACGGATTACCTATTTCTTTGACTTTATTACTTCGGTATATGAGTGCCGACATAATGGCATCGCCACCGACTTGTGCGGTGTTCAAATTGACATAAGCATATTGATTGGTGCTATCTTGTGCATTTAATGAAGAGGTTAAATCGGCCAGTGCACTGAGTTCATCAAAACCATCGTTCTCCATTTCTAAAATACCGATGATATCGGCATCTAGATCAAGCATAGCAGTGATTATTTTGGCTTTTTGACGGTCAAATTCTTCTTGAGTGTCGGCCCCTCTGGGCGTTGGAAATCCGCCACCTTGGCCGTCACCGTTAAAGTAATTTAAGACGTTAAAACTGGCAATACGCAAATCTCCCCGCTCGGCTACATGAGGAGCTTCAGTACGGAGATTCTGTTGTATAAAGCTCGGTTGCTGTACTGGGTGAATACGATACTGCCCGTACCCAAAGCCTAATACGCCTTGAATATTGTTGACTTTATCTCCTAGCCTCATAGTATTGTAAGCATCAAGCTCTGGAGTTGGATAGGGGATCACTTCTGGATTTTGAGTTGAAATACCATCATCGAGGGTCAGCTCTTTTTGCTTATTTTGTACTTCTAATGCATTAGCTGGCTCACCGGGTAGGGCGAGTTGAGTTGCTTGATACAGTCGCTCACTGGCGAGCTTCACTTCACCATAACGTTTTAAACCATATGTATCATTTACAATGAGTTCATTGGTCACATTAACCAACATACCTTCGTATGCTTCTAGGCTTGGAAGTACTGGCATGGTGATATCCGTTGAAGATACCGGTGCTGTGCCACAATTGGTAATACCATTGACAGAATTAATTTGAGTTTGTCCGTACTCTTCGTGCACTTTCCCTGAAAGTTTGATTACATCTCCAGCAGTCACAGTGGAGCCTGTATAGGCTACAAATATTCCTTCTGAAGTGAGAGGATCATTATCATACTGAGTGGTTTCTTCTTGTATGAAAAAACCTTTGAGTTGGTCGTCCCCTTGCAGTGCTGTTGTAACAACACCCTGTATCTCAACATATTCTCCTAATAATGGGCTCTCATCGATGTTACCTTGAATTGTACTTATGAGTACATTGTTTTCGTTACAAGTGAGCGTCGGCGGTTCTGGTGGTTGTTCATTGTTATGTTTGCCAATATTAGAAAAGTCATCTTTTGCCAATGCTGTCCATTGTTCAGAAGGAATAAACGCGTCGCTATCGTCACTATCACCTTGTGAAATACTGCTAATGCGTATTAAAGTGCGATCTTTAGTGCTCACACCTGAATCAGACCAGCTACTACCAGGATCAACCCCTTTTTGGCCTAAGCTATCGATTGTATTACCTGCATTACTCAGTATTACGGCATCATCACCATTGTACCAACTGCCACCTGAGAGTAGTTGTGCTTTATTCGCAAGTTCTGCCGTTGCGCTAGTGTGTGCAATAACAAAGGTGGTATTTGCTGCTATGGAGCCTTCAAGGTTGATGGTTCTGCCTGCGGTCGTTTTACCATTGAAGTAATAAGAGAGTGCATAACCGTCTAAGTTAATGGTATCTGTGCCAGTATTATAAAGCTCAATAGCCTTATTATTACTACTGCCTTCTATATATTCAGAGATAATGAGTTGTGCATGTGCTGGTACGCATACTGCTGAAATGAGTGATGCTAAAATCGCTTTTTTAAACATTTTCTTATTGTTCCCGTGTTAGATTTATTATTTTGAATAGAAAATTTAGCGTAGATATTCTACTTTAATTTTGTTTCTAAAATGTGTCAAATGTTTTTATTTTGTTGTATTTTTGGTTGGGCGTCTTGTTTTTTAGCATGGGATTAGAAACGTTTGGTCGGGCTGTGTTGGTATAGTCGCTACCTGATAAGGTTGGTATGTATGGATTAGAGTGAAATTGCAGG
>NZ_JAGJEK010000061.1:0-1597 GCF_018101015.1 Pseudoalteromonas sp. MMG005
AGCTGCGGCCTTGCGCGAATTTACGGGGTCGTTGGTGTCTTTAGAAGCAGCGCAATATGGTCATTACAGTACCGATAATTTAGATAAGGGGGTATTGGGGTTATCGTCCAGTAATTTGGCGTATGTGATTTATACGTCGGGTTCGACAGGTAAGCCAAAAGGGGTGATGATCGAGCATCAAGGGTTAGTTAATACCGTGGTTGATAATGCTGAAACCTTTGAATTAACGCCAAACTCGGTATTTTTTCAATCAACTTCGATAGGCTTCGATGCGGCAACTTGGGTCATATGGATGTCTTTGCGTTCAGGTGCAACAATGGCACTGGCGAGTTCAGGTGATTATGCACAAGAGCTGACACAACACCAAGATGTGACACATATCATGATGACCCCATCGATGTTGCAGTTAGTCAGTCCTGAGTATAAGAATAGCATTAGCCATGTTGTAGTCGGTGGCGAGTTTTGTTCTGCGGAATTGATAAATCAGTGGTTAGTGCATGACATTAAATTCTTCAATGCATATGGACCAACGGAAGTTTCTATATGTAGCTCTGTATGGAGGGCTAAGGCGCTATCTCAGACATCGATAGGTCGGGCAATATCAAATACACAATTCTTCATATTAAATGATCAGCAAGCCCTCAGTCCCAAAGGCAGTATTGGAGAGTTATATTTAGGAGGTGATGGTTTAGCCCGAGGTTATTTAAATCAGCCGAGCTTAACCGCAGAGCGGTTTATTGATAACCCTTATTTTGATGAGCATGACCCACATAGTTCAAAAAGATTATATCGTACGGGAGACTTAGTCCGGTATTTACCAGATGGTGAGTTGGCCTTTATGGGTCGTACAGATGATCAGGTTAAAATCCGAGGGTTTAGAATTGAGCTTGGTGAGATTGAAACACAATTAGCACAACAAGCGGGGGTTGAGTCAGCGGTGGTGACAGTCAATGGAACCGCGGACAGTCAGCAGTTAGTGGGTTATATTCATTCTCCAGCGGTGCTAGACGACGGTGCTCAAACGAGTTTGATAGAGCAAGTGAAAACAGCGTTAGCGGCACAGTTACCTGAGTATATGGTACCCAGTGTCTTGATGGTGGTGCATGAATGGCCGTTGACGCCAAATGGTAAAGTCGATAAACGGGCGCTGCCAGCAGCCGAAGGTGCAGCCCTGCAAGGTGGTTATGTTGCCCCGCAAACAGAGACTGAATTAGGGCTGGTTGAGATTTGGTCTGAATTGTTAGGCATAGAAGCGACAGGTATTAGCAGCACGGCAAACTTTTATGCGTTAGGGGGTCACTCATTATTGAGTATTCGTTTGATGGCAAAAATACGTCAGCGCTTTGCAGTTGAATTACCGGTACAAGTGATTTTTGATGCCCCAAATTTGGCCGCATTGGCACAGACATTGGCTGACTATCACTGCGACGCGATGGTCAGTACACCTTTACGTGCCATACCGCGCACTTCAGATATCCAACCGGTGTCTTTTGCGCAACAGCGTTTATGGTTCATTGATAGCTTGCAAGGTGGCTCCGCTGAGTACAATATGCCCATGGCTTTTGAGGTGCAAGGCGCGCTCGATATCGCGGTGGTT
>NZ_JAGJEK010000062.1:0-1483 GCF_018101015.1 Pseudoalteromonas sp. MMG005
GAGAAACCCGTTGCAGAGATGCGACGGGTTTTTTGCGTTTGGGGTTTGGGAAGTCCAAACTATTTAGGGAAGAACTTTAGAGAAAGCCTAGAATAAAAACCCTATGGACTCTGAAACCAGTTCAGAGAGACGGAGGTTTCTATTTAGAGGTGGGGTTTTGATGATGCCCACCTCGTTGTCTTACTGACGCCAATCATGATCACTTGATTGGCGTCTCGTTTAAATAAATCGTGAAACATTACGACTGATATATAAGTTACGTACTAGGCACCGTTCTTCATAAATTACTGCGTATTTGTTCAAGGTATAACTCCCCCAAAAACGATACTCGCGATTTTCTGTCGCAGACTGAGAACTCGGCATGTCTATAAAACACCGAAATGTCGCGGTGATACAGGCTAAAAATTTATCTAACATGGAGTAAGTATCCACATCTAAGTATGTACATCGTAGCGCTAATGGCTTTATGATGATGGCTTGATTAGGTATATGTAAGGGTTGATGTGTCGTACTATCTATTACTATTACTAGTGACTTTTGCGTTATTTGGGGTATCGGCAACTTACTTTTCGCGTTTTCTCTACGATTATTGGATTAAGAAAGAAATTAATGTTGTTTATATTTGGCGTGCGGGTGGATGTGCCCTAGTGATAATTGTATTGTCACTCGTAGGGCAATTGATAAGGTAGTTACTTGATCGTGAATGCTTCACATTTTTTATTAATACAGAGTGATTGAATAGGCAGTACTTGCTTACATACATCGACACTTGCTTGTTGCTTATTACTCACCTGCTCTTGTTTTGTTATCTGTGCAGCCATCTTTTCAACAAGGTCTTCGTTTAAGCTTTTATTAGAATAGATCAAATATTCGCTAGGACCACCACAAGCAGGGCGCTCTCCGATACTGAGTACCTTACATTGAAAGCTTGCATCACAAGATTTATCTGCAATCAGAGTTGTCAATGACGGGGAAGAGCCGTCGTTGTTATAGTTGAGCATAGGAGAGCTGGCACAGCCAGCTAAGAGTAAAATAGTTATTGAGTAAGCAATGCTTTTCATCATGGCTCCTTAGTAAGTCGCTTGTGCACTGCCTTCAATTTTAACACATTTGTTTTCAACACATTGGGTGCTTGGTTGCGTTAAGTGCTGACAAATACTGACCATACGGTTTTTTGCATTATACTGGCTTTCTAAATGAGTAATTTTACCAGCTAGTGTGGATACTTTATGTGGGCTTGCGTATTTTTTTGAGAAGACAAGGTAGCTACTAGGCCCGCCACATGCTCGACTACCTACTGGTATCACCTGACATTGTACGGTGTTGTCACACGTATTGTTTTTGGTTAGTTCAGTTAACTGCTTACGCACACTTACAAGATTTTCGTTTATTTTTGGCATTACTACTTGCGTATCGAGGCGTAGCTTGTTTGTTTGAGCTGTTTGAGCTGTTTGAGCTGTTTGAGCTGTTTGAGCTGTTTGAG
>NZ_JAGJEK010000063.1:0-1477 GCF_018101015.1 Pseudoalteromonas sp. MMG005
TATCCGGGCTTAACTGTTATTTCAGTGCCCCTAATGAGCTTCGAGCCCATACACCCTAATTTGAATACACCCAAGCGGTTTATATACCGTGCCTTTGTCGGGTTTTGTATAGGCAGGCTAGGCCTTTTTTCATCTAACTGTAGCGAACAATGATAGGCGATTGGCAAGTGCTCTCAACACCCACTCGGGTTAAGTCACCCTTGTCTTTTACGAGCTGCTTGCCAATCTAACTCTGTATTTAAACATTACCTTGAACCTGATTGCATGAACGTATGGGGCGGTAATATTCGTTTTTCTGAAGTAATATCCACATTAACCTTGCCAGACGATGTGCCATTGCAACCGCAGCTTTATTTACCCCGCGCCTTTGCTTGATGGCAGTAACCCATAGGTTCAGGTCATCGTCTTTTTTATGCGCGTGGTTCACAACAGTTCGAGCACCATGAATAAGCTGTTTTCTGAGGTACCCATCTCCACGTTTAGTAATTGTACCCAAACGATTTGTTTCACCAGATGCATATTGCCTAGGCGTAAGGCCAAGCCAGACGCTAAAGTCTTTCGCACTTTTAAATGCTTGGCCTTTATCGATGCTGGCGCTGAACGCGGAGGCAATGATAGGGCCAATCCCTGGAATTGATTGCATAATTTCTGCACTGGTGTTGTGGGTGTTAGTTTGTTGGAACAAGGTATCCAAGAGTTTAATTTTTTTATCATAGCTTTCTAACTCTTGTTGTACTTCTAACAACATGAGGCGAATAACAGGCTGAATATCTTGTGATAAAAGTTCATGAATATGCTTTTTGAATACAGAGTATGTTTTGGGAATATGAAATCCAAATTCAAGAAGTAAACTTCGAGTTTGGTTTATACAAGCAGTACGAGTACTGAGTAGCCTTTCTCGTATTCTATGTAAACAAAGTACGGCTTGTTGCTGTTCACTTTTAACGGGAACAAAACGAATGTTAGGCCTTCTACTCGCTTCATATATTGCCAAACAATCATTTTTATCATTTTTGTTACCACGTACAAATGGGGTGACATGTTGTGCAGGAATTAAATTAACTTGATGACCAGAATTTAAACATGCTCTGCCCCAGTAGTGAGAGGATGAACAAGCTTCCATAACGACTTCACAAGGCGGTAAATTAAGGATTATTTCGTGGAGTTTAACTCTAGAAACCCGCTTTGATAAGCAAGGTTTTCCGTGTTCATCAATTCCAAGAAGTTGAAATACATTTTTTGCTAAATCGATGCTTAATATACTAACGTTATTCATGATGGATGCTCCTGCTAACTATCGTTATAAATACACCTTTAGTTTGGCGCATTGACGCCGATTTAGGAGTGTCCATCTCATCACCCATCCAAAATTGACGATTTTTCATTCATGAATTTAAACTGACACCCATCCAAAATTGACGATTTTTCATTCATCACCTATCTTTCAAATTCAGTATGAAAGATAGGCAATTCCTCG
>NZ_JAGJEK010000064.1:0-1361 GCF_018101015.1 Pseudoalteromonas sp. MMG005
GCTTGCTTGTCTATTTTACCATTTGCTGACAATGGCCATTGAGCCATAAACACAAACCGACTCGGGACCATATATTCTGGGAGTGCGCTTAATAAATGTGATCTCAGTTGTTGCGCTAACCCTGTTTCTTCCTCATCCGTTCTTACATATGCCTGCAACTGTTGCTCGTTCGAACCTTGCGTCACCAGGACAATGGCCTCTAATACTGAATTATGCTCATTTAAATGATGCTCTATCTCTGCTACTTCTACTCGAAACCCGCGTATTTTAACTTGCTCATCTGTCCTGCCTATAAAACACAATTGTCCCTCTTCATCGTAACGTACCAAATCCCCTGTCTTATATAATCGCGAATCTGCTTCATGACTAAAAGGATTCTTCACGAAACGTGATGCTGTTAGCTCTGCTTGATTAAAATATCCATTCGCAACACCTGCGCCCCCTAAATACAACTCTCCTGTTACACCCAAAGGTAACAGCTCTTCTTGTGCCCCTAATACATACACTTGCGTATTCGCAATGGGCTTTCCTATTCTTGGCTCTTTGCTTGGTGCCGAAGTCATCTCATAATAAGTTGAATACGTCGTATCTTCTGATGGCCCATATAAATTCACTACGCGGCGTAAACTATGCTCTGCAAATAAGGTCTCTACTAGCACTTTCTTCAACGGCTCACCCGCCAAATTGACACTCACAACGCTGCTTGGCAATCGCTGTGCTGACACTAATGCATCAATGCCTGATGGCACCGTATTCACCAAACGAATACCTGCAATATCTTCGCTCAGTAAACTCAAAATATTTTCCACTACTATCACTTTGCCGCCAAAGCTCAGTGGCACAAATAATTCAAATACTGATAGGTCAAAGTTCAATGATGTACTTGCCAGGACACCCGCTAATTCATCTTGCTGATAAAACTCTCCACCCCATTGCACCATTGCCATGGCATTTCGATGCGCTATCGATACCCCTTTGGGTTTGCCTGTTGAGCCTGAGGTATAAATCAGGTAACAATTTTGTGCACTGTTAGCATTGACGTTTCTTGCTAAGTTAGTTGTTGGATACTGCGACAATTGTTGTTGTAGCTGATTGTCATCTAATAGCCATTGCGTTATGCCCGTTAAAGCGAGTAACTCATGGGTGTTACTTTGACTAATAACCTGTCGCAACGCAGTATCTTCGATGATGTGATCTAAACGGCTTCTAGGATAGTTCGGGTCCAACGGTATGTATGTTCCCCCCGCTTTTAGCACCCCCAGTAAAGCCACGACCATATTCACCGAGCGTGTCAATAAAATACCTACAGCCTCTCCTTGTTGTAATCCTTCCTGACGTAATAGACATGCTAACTGGTTGGC